>WFOZ01000319.1 GCA_015487825.1 Planctomycetaceae bacterium | reverse complement strand
TTAAGACTTCCAAACTGAATATGCAGGGCGTAGAAGTCCAGCAGGTAGCCGAAGGGACAAAAGAACTCGAAGCAGCAGTTAAGAGCCCGGACCCTGTCAAGGCACTGACCGAGTATGTGAAAAAAAATAGCGACAGTCCACTTATCTTCATGGCTTATTATAATATTTTAGTCAAAGCATTGGATAAAAAAGCACCTTCAGAACAAGTACTTCAAATTACGGAGGATATAAAAAAAGCTGCTAACAGATGGGGAGAAAATTTGATCCTCAAAATCTATATCGAGATTATTGAAAACACTGCCGAAAAGCCCGCCTATCGCGAAATTGCAGTGCAGAATTTCAATGCACTGAAAAAGCTTGTGGGGGACGAACCCGTTGAAGCGGTAAAAAATATCATTACTGAATTCCAGGCCCGCATTAATCTGGCTGATAATGACAAAACCAAACAGGCAGCTGGTGAAGCTGCCATCAAAGAGATTCTAAAGAATAATTCATTCTACCTTAAACTGGTGATTACCCTGGCCGAATATTATGAAAGACAGGAGAAGTTTGAAGAAGCTCTGAAAATCTATAGCCGTCTTGCTGCTCTTCCCGGTTCTGCCGCTGCGGTGCGGAATATAAAAGACTCTGATGGAGAGCCGGTTGATGTCATAGAAAAGACCCGCTCTCTGTGGAAAGGAGAAGATGCACAATTCGAAAAGTATCTGGATGAAGTGTATAAAAAGGAAGCCTTCTTTTTCATAGAGAAAAAGAAACCCGAAATGGAGTTACGCCAGGGGCGACGAATTTCTCTCGTGGAGTTGTTTACCGGGGCTGCCTGTCCTCCCTGCGTTGCTGGAGACCTGGCGCTTGGAGGTGTCGAAAAAATGCACCCTGTTCCGCAATTCATTGCTGTACGATATCATCAGCATATTCCGGGGCCAGATCCGCTGACAGTTTCTTCCGGAGAGGCGCGATTAAGTTACTATGGAGGCCAGGGAACTCCTCTGTTGTTGATCAATGGTCGCCAGGTAGACAATGTGGGAGGCCTCATTTTTCACGCACAGGACAGATATCAGCAACTTTATCCGCGAATTAAAAATCTTATCTCGCAAATTTCTATCGTAAAACTTGAACTGCAGACCAGCTTGGAAAACGGTGTAGTCAAAATTCATGCCAAAGCTGATAGCATTTCCGGAATTCGTAAAGATACAAGATTACGTATACTGATTGTCGATCCTCTCATTCACTATACAGCCAGAAACGGCATCAGGTATCACGAAATGGTTGTTCGGGATATGCCTGGTGGCCACGAAGGAGTTCTGGCTTCTAACGGTACTGCTGAAGTTAAATTAGAGCGTTCAATTCCGAAGCTTCAAAGTGAAATTATCGATGGGCTGAAGTCGCTCGAAAAAAATCGTGGAATCACATTTAATTATCTTCCCTCAGAATTAAAACAGATTCAGGTAATTGCATTCGTACAGGATGATGGGAGTCGTGAAATCCTGCAGTCTGCCATCTCTCCAGTATTGACTGTTGTGCCGTAAGCACCCTGTGCAACATCACCACCAATAACATAATTGGTAGAGCGAGTGTATTACGAACAAAATCCACGTCGTTTCCCATCAACCAATACGATTCTCGTACCAACTTCGATTAAAAACTGCGTGGAGTGATCGATCATGGCCTTGTACTGGCAAGAGGTTAGGAAAATTTCAACTCGCAAACAAATACGCGAATGCGTATCAGGTCTTGCAGACGCAGACTGTCCAAAAACATTTTGTCAAGTTCTGTTCGCCGAAATGGACATCTTTGCTGAACATTTCGGAAAGTTGTAAATCTCCCTCAATAGCTGTTTACGAATTGCACTTTCGTTTTCATACTACTGAAGATTCCATCCTGTGTTGGCGGGATGGAATTGTGTGTTACATCTTCAACAAAATAAACCGTGCAGAAATATAAAGAGGATTAAACCTCAACAGGAGACTGCTGCATCTTCAATCCTTAATTTTGGGATCGGTACCATCGAATAGTGCGACAACGGAGCACGGACCAGCAAAACCCAACCCCAATTTAAGGCCTGAAAAGGCACTACCTGTCGGAGTTCCAATTGTATAGCGGGTTGAGATTTAGAAGATAGCTCAAACGTACCGTTTCTATTTCTGACTTCAACTTTACTTTAGACGAGGAGAGGCTCTGTGCCTGATCATCTTAATGTGGGTGAGTATTCGTCAAATGATAAAATCTTTCAGCAAAGCCCTGCCGGGGTACAAAAGCAAATTTCTACAGTAGGGAACGATGTTTTATTAAGCAGATTGTCCCTTAACCAGATGACGACACGTCGCTGGTCTACAGAGCAGGATGTTCAGGCCGCATGCGAACTGGGCTTGAAAAACATCGGACTTTGGCGATTAAAATACGAAGACTTTGGTGAATCGGAAACTGCCAGCTTACTCGAAAAACATCGTTTGAATGTATCAAGTATTTCATGGATCGGTGGTTTTACCGGTGCTCACGGATATATTATTGACGATTGCATGCGTGAGGCTGTTCAGGTTATTCGCTATGCAAGTTGGCTGGGGGCTAAGTCGGTCGTTGTTGCAACCGGGGAGCAGGGCAGGCACATAACTTCGCACGCTCAACGGCTTGTTATTGATTCACTAAAGCTGCTTGGTGAATATGCCCGGGAGTGTAATGTGCAACTTGCGGTGATGCCGATGAGTTCCCCAACTGCTCATGGATGGACTTTTCTCACATCACTTCATAAAGCCTGCGACTTAATCAGGAAATGTGAACATCCCAATGTCGGGCTCTGCCTTCATTCTTATCATACACTGCAGGACAGCAAGTGGAAACAAATGCTTCCACTTATTATCGATAAAATAAAGCTGGTCAAACTTTGCGATGGTGTTTCTCCCAAAAGACCACGCAAGCAATGTTTGCCCGGAGAGGGGAAAATGGATATTTCTTCGTTGTTTACCTTATTGGAATCGCTAGGCTATCAGGGGCTTTACGAAATTGACACCTGGTGCGAAAAGCACTGGAAGTCGGATAATGCAGAGATGTTACAATCAAGTTTGAACTGGATGAAAACAATTTTCCCTGTCTCGGTTTCAACCTGATTTTCAGAATGAATTTTTATAAAATTTCCCACCCGATTATGACTCCCCCAAACCGGATGACCATTGAGGAACTGGCTCGTCAATTGGGGAGAGATGTGCGCATCGTAGAGAAGCTTGCTTCGAAAGGAAAGATTCCGGGGCGAAAAGTCAATAGTCGCTGGGAGTTCCAGTCTGCCGAAATTCGTGAGTGGATTGAAAATAATTATTCAAATTATTCTGAAGGGGAACTGGCTGCGTTAGAGAAGTCTCAACAGTCAGAACATTTAGACGAGTCCTGTCCGGTCAGTACGCTACTTACGCCGGAAACAATTGAAATTCCTTTACAGGCCCGTACAAAACGTTCCGTCATGGAACGCCTTGTAGAAGTTGCGGGCAGAACCTGGCATGTCTGGTCACCCGAGATTGTACTGAAGGCAACTCTTGATCGAGAAGACCTGATGTCAACAGCCTTCGACGAAGGAGTGGCCATACCGCATCCCCGCAGTCCATTGCCTAACGAGTTGGGCGAATCTGTAATGGCGCTCGGAATTACTTCCCGGGGAATTCCTTTTGGAGGCGGTCGTGAATTAACCGATGTTTTCTTTCTTGTATTATGCAGAGATGCACGCACGCATCTGCAAATTTTAGCACGCCTGGGGCGTCTGATACGTACTCCGGATTTTCTCGCCCATCTTCGAGAAGCAGAATCGCCGGAAGAAGCTTGGGAGTTTATCGGTCAGACTGAGCAGTCTCTTTCCCTGTAAACTTCCTCTTTAGCACTCGCCAATCGGTTAATTCTTTAGCGGCTGAGGCAGATTTCAACAGGCCAATTGAGGTAAGGCTGTCAAAACATACCAGCTGTGCCGGGGTTTTCTACACGGAGATACTTTTTTTTCCTGAGACTATCATCGAGTTGCTTCACCGACTGGTTAACATTCTGTACGATTAAGCCACTCTCAGAATCAATTGGCAGTAAACGCAATCATACCGTAGTGCCTAGGCAGACCGGGATGCCCAAGCTGATTTTCTGGTGCATTTAGCCCCGTGACTGATTGACATTTTGTCACTTTCATTGAACATCGTTATTAAATTTGAAAATTGCCTGAGAAAGGTTTGTTGATGTCGGAATCGTTGAATAAATACAGTGCTCATATTACACAGCCTCGCAGCCAGGGGGCATCTCAGGCGATGCTTTATGGCACGGGAATGACCGAAGAAGACATGAACAAGCCTCAAGTAGGCATCGGCAGTGTCTGGTATGAAGGCAATACCTGCAATATGCACCTGTTGGAACTGGCCGAAAAAGTGAAAGAGGGAGTACAGGCAGCCGGGCTGGTTGGAATGCGTTTCAACACAATCGGTGTGAGCGATGGAATTTCGATGGGGACCGACGGAATGTCGTATTCTCTGCAATCCCGGGATCTCATTGCCGATTCGATCGAAACAATCATGGCGGCTCAGTGGTATGATGGGCTGGTTACGTTGCCCGGCTGTGACAAAAACATGCCTGGCTGTCTGATTGCGATGGGGCGGTTGAACCGTCCCTCGCTGATGGTTTATGGAGGCACCATCAAAGCCGGTTGCGGACTCAAAAATGAAAAACTGGATATCGTTTCAGCCTTTCAGGCGTACGGGCAATATCTTTCCAAGGCAATTACTGATGAGCAGCGCAAGGAAATTGTCAAGCGAAGTTGTCCCGGAGCAGGGGCCTGCGGCGGAATGTATACCGCAAACACGATGGCTTCTGCGATCGAAGCTTTGGGAATGTCACTTCCTTACAGTTCGTCAATCCCTGCGGAAGATCCGGATAAACTCAAAGAATGCTTTGACTCCGGCCAGGCTCTTTTGAATCTGCTTGAAAAAGATATCAAACCGAAAGATATCATGACTCGCGAAGCGTTCGAAAACGCTTTGGTCATTGTGATGGCACTGGGTGGTTCGACCAATGCGGTGCTGCACCTGATTGCAATGGCACGGGCTGTTGATGTGCCGTTGACGATTGACGATTTTCAAACGGTGAGCGACCGGGTTCCGTTTCTGGCAGACCTGAAACCCTCCGGGAAATTCGTGCAGGAAGATTTACATTCCGTCGGTGGAACTCCGGCTGTCATTAAATATCTTCTGGAAAAAGGCTTGATGACCGGAGATTGTTTGACAGTCACCGGGAAAACAATCGCAGAAAATGTTGCAGAGCTTCCCGGCTTGAAGGAAGGGCAAAGCATTGTCCGTCCGATTGAAAATCCGATCAAAGAAACAGGTCACATTCGCATTTTGCGAGGAAACGTTGCAACGGAAGGTTCGGTTGCAAAAATCACCGGCAAAGAAGGGCTGGTTTTTTCCGGCCCCGCACTTTGTTACGACAGCGAAGAAGAAATGCTGGCCGGTTTAGAGC
>WFOZ01000318.1 GCA_015487825.1 Planctomycetaceae bacterium | reverse complement strand
CTGGTTGACCACACCGGAGCGTGCTGGTTTTGTCATGCAGTAATATTTGCCGTACAACATCAGGTGCCCCCCAACACAAGTGGGCGATAGACATCACCAACGCCAGGATCGCTCGTTAAGAAGGCCACAATATAAGCTCCCGAATTTGACGGAAAGCCTCCGCGGTCCTGAACATTGACACTTTCACCTGTCGCCTGCCAGGCACCATCGTGGTAATTGTAGATTACCACGATGGTGGCTCCCCCACTGGTAAGATTGCCGGTCAAATAACCTTCAATGATTAACGGTTTCTCATTGGTGCTGGCGCTGCTGCCTCCGCCGATTTTTATGCAGGCGGTCCGTTTCTGCCCACTCGGTCCGGGATCGTAAAGGATAACACAAGGTCTGGAGGCCCCCGCTTCCAGTGTCGATTGCCCAGATTTCGATGTTGCATTCGGTTGATCTGCATCGCCTGTGAGACGCGCAAAAGTAAGCCCGGAAACAATCGCACCGGGATCAATCACGTTTTCTGGCCGTTGTTTACAAATGGTGCAGTGAACTGATATGTTCCCGATTGGAGATCTACCACGACAGCATCTGTGGGAAGCTTGTCGCCTTTGCCGGATTTGTGTAATTGGATACCGGGAGCCTTATCGACAGGACGTCCAGATTCCAAAACCTTATCTTGTATTGTAGTTGGAATGTACGCAGTTGCTGTTGTGTTGGGTGGCACGACAACCTGCCAGTGCATCTGACCGTTTTTAATTTTCCAGTTGCTGGTAATCTTGCCGTAAACGCTGACATGTGAGGCTCGTGCCCATTTCAGATCTCCAACCGGACGGGGACGCAGAATGATATGCTTGAAGCCGGGCTGTTTCGGATCGTAATTGATTCCTGCCAACGTTTGATAGCACCATGCTTCGAAATT
This sequence comes from Planctomycetaceae bacterium, assembly GCA_015487825.1. Classification (GTDB taxonomy): domain Bacteria; phylum Planctomycetota; class Planctomycetia; order Planctomycetales; family Planctomycetaceae; genus Rubinisphaera. The sequence goes on along the minus strand of WFOZ01000318.1, from coordinate 5,076 downwards.
GCCTGAGAGGATTTTCTGACTCTCACCGTTCATGCCCCCGTCTTGAGTATCTGTATCCCAACGTTCCCAGATTGTGGTTGCATCTTTAGAAATCATGTAGCCCCAACTGGGTAAAGCGGTTCGCGTTGCAATTTTGTATGCCACTTCAGGATGCCCAATATCTGTCAGTACCTGCATTTGCCATTGCGTACCAATCAGGCCAACCGAGGTATGTCCATTATGTGCGATCATAATGTTGTCCACCAGATTCTTCTTAACAGCAGCAAGGTATTCATCCGGCACAAGTCCGAAAGCCAAAGGAAGGACAGCAGAACATTGCGTATGACTTTCATACGTGCCTGTTTTTTCGTCGAAGAATCGGCGATTGAATCCAATATAAAACCGATCTGCCAGCTTTCCAAAATACTTTTCATCGTCCTGTTTTCCGAGAATACGAGCAGCACGCTGGACGATTCGACAATTGTTGTAAAGGTACGCAGTACCCATTAATGGGCGCGAAGTTGCACCAAAGTTTCTACTATTTGCACCAATCGATGTGGTATCAACCCAGTCGCCGTAGGTGCAGTGATCCATCGTATCATCGGACTTGAGATTTGCCTTCTCGTGGTACAGTACGAAACGCTTCATCATCTCGAAATTGTCACGAAGTAAGCGGTCATCACCGTAGAAGTTGTAATACCAATCCGGAATAATTGTTGCGACGCTTGGCCAGATGATATCTTTACTGTTGAAGGTCCAGTACGGGGGCAGAATCTCCTGCATACTGCCATCTTTTGCCTGATGGACACGGTAGTTATGCAGGAAATGTTCATAAAAGCGAGCCACGTTGAATGCCCAGCCTTCACTCTCTGAAGTTTTGGCAGGATGTCCAGACCAGGGCATACGCTCATCACGATCCGGCTCCATTGGGACGCTACGATTTTGCATACGTGTCCCCCAGCGAGCATTCAGGTAGATGCGATTGATCAAATCGTTTGAGCAGACAAATTCGCCAACCGGTTGATGATCCGTGTGAGTCACTAAGCCAGCGAAACTCTCTTTCGTCGGACTGCCGGGAAATCCTTCGATCTGGACCCAGCGGGTTGCATTGCCACGAAAGCGAGGGTTCCAGGTTTCAACACCATTGCCTTTTAACGTGTAGATATCGGTGTTCTTTGCGCTGCGATCATTGAGATAATTGAGTGTTCCGTCGGGGAGCGTGTTAAAACTTGTTCGCATCGTAATCCGAGTTCCCCTGGGACCGTTTACCTTCAAGCGGACAACGCCATAAAATGCCTGTCCGAAATCGACCATCCAAACGCCAGGTTTCGGCTGTAAAAGTTGAACTGGTTTGAGCACTTCAGTGATGCGAATTGGTTCGATCATCTGTGCTTCAAGTTGCCCGCCCGGAGATTCCACCAGTTGAGCAGCCTGCCATTTCGAATCATCATATCCCGCCATGTCCCAGCCCGGCATTTCCATCCGAGCATCGTATTCTTCACCATCAAATTCGCTACTGGCTCGCAGTGGTCCGTTTGTAGTTAAATTCCATGATTCATCAGTCTCAATTGTTTGTTCGGATCCATCTGTAAATTGTAGATGGATCTGACCGATCATTTTTGGATAACCATAGGAATGCATAGGGACGGGATTTTGTCTGCGTGGAGCAAAAAAACGACCGTTACTCAAAACAACGCCGATGGTATTGTTGCCAGCATTCAACGATTTAGTGATATCGAAAGTGACGTACAGATCTCGCTTGTTATATCCTGTCAATGCAGGACTCATTAACTGATCATCAAATCGTTGCCCATTGATATGCAAATCAAAAAAGCCAAGTCCACACACATACGCCGTCGCTCGGCTCAAAGTCTTTCCTTCGAGAATGTGAAACTCACGGCGAAGATAACGCCCCGGCAAACGTCGATGTTCAGATTCCCATCGATCAGGCCACGGGATCCCCCAGGGAGCGATTCCGGCTTTGCCGAGTTCCATGGCGGCAACCCATTCAGGCCCTGAAAATTTTGCTTTCTGCCAACCTTCAGAAGTCTTCTTTACGCATTTCCAGCTTTTGTCGGAATAAAAAACAAGTGGTTCGCCCTTGTCGAATTCGATATGCAGTGCACCAATCCAACCAGCAGGGTTAGCAGGGACATTGGCATTTCCATTTGTTACCGAAGCTGCCAACTGATTGACACCAGGCTTTAACATGCCAGTCACGTCGGCTCCGATTAAAGCAGGATGGCCACGACCAACACCGGTATGTGTGCCGTTAACATAAAAAGTAACAGCATCGTCTCCCGCAAAAAAACAGTATGCCTGTACAATCTTTCGATCTGCAGGTATCGTAATCTGGCGACGAAAATACCGCGTCTCGACCGGTGCATCGATTGCAGCGTTACCTTCCGGGTACCATAACCATTTGGCTGCTTTGAGATCCGTAATTTCAATCCCCTGATCGTCACTCTGATCCAGACCAATCCATTTTGCCTTGTTCCATGCTTTCGGTTCCAGTAATCCCATAGACCAGAATGCAGGCTTGCTCCATTGCGACATGTGCCCCTGTTGATCCCAAATGCGTACCTTCCACCAACATTGCATTCGTGATTTCAGCGGCTTTCCCTGATAGGGTATGAGAATAGATTGCTCAGATTTAATTTGCCCGGAGTTCCACAAGTCGCTTCGATTTTCGTTAAGAAGTAAACGGTCACTTGAAACCAATATCTGATAGGCTGTTTGTCGTTGCCCGCGCGTCGCCCTCTCTTTGGCGACAAGCTTCCAACTCAAACGTGGAGAAACATCATCGATTCCGAGCGGATTGACCAGATGCTCGCATCGAAGATCAACCACATCCAGCTTTCCCGTCGGTCTGATTTCCGCGAAGGCACATTGAGAGGCTATCACGCTGACGATAACCACAATAATAAATGGAATAATACGAGTATTTAACATGGTTCAATTGAACTCCGAATAAAAGAAATCTCGAAACAGAATCGTTTCGCAAAGATTGTCGACTTCGTTGCAATGTTCCCAGTCGAGCCAGACGTACTCTATCCCGAGATACCCTGCGTAACCGGTTCTCTGCATCACTTCAAGGATATGAGCGTAGTCGATAATGTTTTCTTTGAATGAACATTGCAGCCGATCTTTTCGAGCACCTCGTGTGTGGAAATGACTGGCATGATTGATGAGAGGTTCCACTACGGAATCGCACACACCATCGCGTGTGAAATGCGTATAATCCAACGTCAGTGTTAATCCGGGAACAGCTTCCACCAGATTCAATGCCAACTCGGGCGTTGGCACAATGGAACCGACGTGAGCCTCAATTCCGAACACGATCCCCGCAGCTTTCGATTCTTCGACGCGCCAGGCGAGTTCCTCATGAGACCGTTTGAGAGAATCGGCTTCAGACTCCTGATCGAAAATTATTCCCGGTAATGTCGTAACGTGTAGACTCCCACACGCTAAAGCATAATCCAATGTTTTCCGGAACCAGTCACGAGACTTCTTACGACGTTTGACTTCAGGATGATTGATTGCAAACGCCTCAAAATCCGGATCCATCTGCAGGAAGACATCTGCCACTTTGAGGCCGCGATCATTTACTTTTCTGCGAAGATTATCTCCTGCTTGTGGATCACCGAATTCCCGAGAAGGGTGTAAATGAGATCGGCCCTCAAACAGTCCGATATCAACGCCTTCAAATCCCAGCATCGAAATCAGGTCAAGCGAATGTTCGTGAGACAACAGCGGAAAAGTGAAGTCAGCACAGGCCAATGGATATTTCATTGATCGTTTCCTTTGGCTTGTGGATCGTCAGCAGTGTCCCATTCTGCGGTGGCAAGGTAACCCCCGTCAATAATAACAGAAGTCCCGGTAACGCCGGCTGAGTCTTCGCAGGATAAATACAGTATATTGCGTGCTATATCATGAGGTTGCAGTGCACGGTTTAACGGCACACGTCGCAACCTTTGCCTTAACGTTTCTTCCGGATCGGGTGTCGCATTGAGATGTTCTCGAAGCATTGGTGTGTCCGTGATTCCCGGACAAACACAATTACATCGCAAGCCAATCGAAGCATAATCAATCGCGATCGATCTCGTCAGAGAAAGCACCGCCCCCTTCGATGTTGTGTAAGCGGGAGTTGCTCGTTGTCCCACAAAACTGCTGATTGATCCATTGTTCACAACATAGCTGCATTTTTGCTTACGCAAATGCGGGTAGGCATGTTTGAGTGAATAGAAAATCGATTTCACATTAACCGCCATCACATGCTCAAACCGGGCATCGTCATATTCATGAAGCATTCCGATGTCGACCATTCCCGCGTTGTTGATCACAATATCGAGCCGTCCAAATGCCTCAACTGTCTGTTCGATAGAGGCCTGCACCTGCTGTTCGACTGCCACATCACATTGAACTGCGATTGCTCGACCGCCTGTTGATTCAATTTCGCTGGCAATGTTCTGACAAAGCTGTATCCGCCGACCGACGACCGCAACGCATGCACCTTCTTCAGCGAACAGGCGGGCGGTCGCTTCACCAATTCCGGAAGTGCCGCCGCTGATCCAGGCAACTTTATCTTGCAGACGATTCTGGTTCATCGAAAATCACCTTTTAAGATGCAGATTTAATACTTCAGTTGTTGCGGCTCGTCCATGCCGATAATGCGTGCCCATTTCTGGCGAAAACTGATCTTGTTAAATAACTCAGGATTCAAAACACCACAGGGACGCTGACCGAGTGATAAACTTAACATTCCCTGACACGCAGTGCGTCCAATATCTCGAAACAGTTCTTCTGTCCAGGCGATGCAGTGTGGTGCAAGAATCACATTTTCCAATTGCCCAAATCGGTGGGGTTTGGTCACTGGTTCAGTTTCGAAGCAGTCCAAAGCTGCCCCGGCAATACGTCCACTGCTTAGCACCTCAAACAGGGCATCTTCATCGACAATGCCGCCCCGTGCGGTGTTCAGCAGGTACGCCTCACGTTTCATCATTTGAAGTTCTGCCTTGCCTATTAACCCTCGTGTTTCTTCGTTGAGAGGACAGTGCAGCGACACAAAATCAGCTGTTGTGAGCAGTTCTTCAAGAT
>WFOZ01000317.1 GCA_015487825.1 Planctomycetaceae bacterium | reverse complement strand
TCAAACGCTTTCAGTTTTCTTTCACGGGCCTGCTGAAGCGATCGCATCTGTGCAATTTTTGTTCGCTCATCCAGGCTGGTGTCTGCTTCGATTTTCTTCAGTTCTTCGTCAAACTCTTCTTCAGATTTCTTAAGTTCCTCATCCGCTTTTTCCTGAGCTTTTTTTATCGCTTCACTTCTTTTTTTTACCGAACCAGCAGTTAAGTCTTCAACTCGTTTCAAAGTCCGGGCGTCATCTCTGCGTTTACGAAGTGCGATAAAATCTTCTTCTCCTGCCAGAGAATCGACGCAGTTAAGCACGAAAGTGATATTATCGATTTTCAGATCGAAAGATTGAGCTTTGGCAATACTGAAGATGTCATCAGAAACAACATCGACATCAGCAACAAAAATAGCATTTACTTTGGGAGCATTCGGATTTTCCTTGCCGCCACCCGAAGATTTAATTTGAGCTGCAACAACGTGAGCGTACTCGTCATTATTTCTTTTCGGATCAGGGTTCAGGCTCATCCCGAACATTGGATTACTGGTAACCAGGTCTTCCCATTTCAACAATCCAGAGTTGCTGGCTCCGGTTCTGAGCAACGGAATAAAATCAACTCCACTTTTTTCGCGAGGAACAACCGTTCCCGGGAAGAACAATAGCATTTCCTGTAACCCGCTGGTAATTTTACTTTTCGTGCTGAAAGCTTCCCGAACCGCCTTTTTAGAGCTGATAAAGACTAATTCAGGACGAACTGCTTCCGAAAAACGGGGGTGAGGATTATCTTTATCGAAGACAACTTCGCCGTTATCCCAGGCAACTTCCAATACATTGAGAAGTGAAGTCAACTTGCCGTCGTCTCCTTTTTGTTGTGGCGGTGCCTGCTGTCCCATCATGCCTCCCTGTCGTGGCTTGGGCTGTCTGGGAGCCATTTGCATTCCACGTCCACCACCAAAAACCGGCATCGGATCTGCGAAGATCAAGGTCGAATTTCCTCCTTCAACATAGGCCACAAAATTATCGAGTTGCGGTTGTGTTAATGAAGAGGGGAGTATCGCGATGAGAACATCATATTTCCCGGATTCAATCGGCGTATCGGGTGAAACACTTTCCAGCTTGTATTGTTTTTTCAATTCCCGCACAATTTGCCATTCAGGCAGAGAGCGGAAGGTTGCAGAGTCGAATCCCCCCATCACGCGGGCATCGGTAGCCAAGATTCCAACGGTCAGTCGAGATTCTTTCGAAACTGTCCGAAGGGAACGAGTCAATTCGTATTCCACAGACATTCCGACATCAAAAAACGGGACAATCACTTCATCGTTTCCGCTACTGATTCTCGCGCCGAGATAAACATCAGAAACCGTAATCTGTCCATCACGTTCGGTCTGTACTTTTCTCGCCTCAATGCCGAAGTGACGAGCTTCTTCAGCAGCTTCGCTGTAAGGCTCGACGCTGATCATTCGCACATTTACATTGCCGCCGCCCCGGTTTTCCATCTCGCGAAGCAGGCCTACTAAATTGCGATGAACGGCTGCATATTCTTCCGGAACGCTGGGGCTGACATAAGCTTGAATTCGTACCGGCCGCTTCTCATCAATTTCCTTGAGTGTCTTCAATGTTGTAGGACTAAGCGTATAGAGGTGTTTCTCGGTGAAATCAAAACGTTTCACAGAACCGATCGAGAGAGTCGTGACACTGATCAGGATAACTGCTAACGAGATTCCCCGAAGCATGTACTGCCACCCCATTGAATTACCCGCTTCACCTGTATTCCAGTGGCGACGGGAAATGACAATATAGTTCAGGTAAAGAAAAAATGCAGTCAGACTGATGAAATAGACGGTTCCCTCCAGCGGCAGAATCCCAAGTGCAAAATCACTCAAGTGATGTCCGACAGTTAACGTTTCCATTGAACCTGCTGCAGGGAGATACGAAATAATGGTCTCTTTTGCCACGCCCAGACTTGTCAGGAATGCAGTCAAGCCGGAAATGATGACATCGGTAACTGTCGAGATAAAGACCGGCACACTGCAAAAGACTGCACCAAGAACGAACGCCACTGCTGCATTACTTGTTAAAGCTGAAGCGAGCATCCCTGCACTGACAAGAGCCGCTCCGGCCAGCCAGTATCCCACATAGGTAGTAAACTGAACTCCTGCATCAGGATTCCCGATGATATCCAGCATCACCAGGTTTGTGCAGGAAAAGAGCAGGGCGATTGTGTAAACGGAAAAGACAGCCTTATATTTTCCTACAAGAATTTCAAAATCAGTTGCAGGCATCGTAAACAACAGTTCGTCGGTGCCCAGTTTTCGCTCATCTGCCCAGGAAGTCATGGTAATTGCAGGAATCAGGAACACCAACAGAGCCGGGAAATTCTGGGTCAACTGATCCAGCGTGGCACTGTTGCTCGCGAAAAACTCGGCATTGAACGCAAGAGCTGCCGCAATGACGACAAAGGCAACTATCACAACATAACCTAGAAGTCCCGAAAAATAACTTCCAAGGTTTCGAAAAAATACCGCTGAGATCACATGTGGTCGAACCATGATCGCAGAGCCTCCATTATCTATTCTGTATGAAACATTCCCGTTTTTAAGTGGGAAAAGATGTATTTACAAGATGCGTCGTAACACACCTATGAATTTATAATATCCGATGCCAGCAGTTGGTACGTTGCAACGCACCTTACGCAGTCAATTCCTGGAACCTCTTTTCCATCCCTGTAATATCATCAGAAAGTTCAGAGACCGGTCCGTCGAGGACAACACGGCCATTATTAACCAGAATGATCCGGTCGCACATCGCGTGAACTTCTGAAAGCACATGAGTGGAAAGTAGAATCGTTTTAGATTTTGCCAGCGAACGGATCAAATCCCGAACCTGATGAGTCTGATTCGGATCCAACCCACTGGTCGGTTCATCCAGAATTAACACCGCCGGGTCATGGAGAATCGCCTGAGCCATACCGACTCGTTGGCGAAATCCTTTTGACAATTTACCAATTGGCTTTTCCCATACCGTTCCCAGAGAACACCGATCAACAACGTATTCAATACGGGAATTGGTGAATACTTTGGAAAGGCCTCGCAATCGGGCACAGTACCACAGCAGCGACTTGGGAGTCATTTCCATGTAAAGCGGACCATTTTCCGGTAGATAACCGAGAACTTGTGCAGCATCCATCCGGTTCTCAAAAACATCGAAACCACCAATACTGGCTCGCCCGCGAGTCGGAGCCAGAAAGCCGGTCAGCATTTTCATCGTAGTCGATTTCCCGGCTCCGTTCGGTCCCAGAAAAGCCACGACCTCTCCTCGTGGAACAGAAAAGGAAATGTCCGAAACGGCAATAAATTTGCCGTAGTGTTTGGTCAAACCCTGAGCAGTAATCATCGATTTTGATAGTTCTGCATCCCAGGTTCCCTTCTTTGAAGGCGATTTTGTCTCAGTTGCGTTCATATGTTGTCAACTCTCCCGATTAACTCAACTCTGAGGTCAGACTGGTTAGAGGATTGCAAATTTACACTGATAATTCAAACGTCAGATAGTGGATTCATGTCCGGAATCTGCGATCTTCACACAAGATACGAAAACAGCTTCCACATTGCCAGTGAGGGCTATTATTTCAATTTAATGGTAGAATCCGATCAGCAAGGCACCTCACGGGAAAAAAAGCAGTTGTCGTTTCTTCTATCTACATAGGAAGGAAAGTCGGTGGGACTCACAATATAAGTGTTCCCAATCTAGCAAGCTGGCAGGCTCGATTCAAGTCTTTATTCTTTGCCCGAATACTTCACACAGCCTCGATTGCTTATTAAGCTGACACTCGCCAGGCAAGAAGCCCCCTGCGAAAAGTACCTGTAATATCTTTTGAAAAAGTAATCGAGTATACAATGGACAGCGAATTACGTGATACCTGCCAGAATTTGACCGAGCGCATCCTCTACTTAAAGGATTCTCTTTGACTACGCTGGCAAACAGAAGCGAATCGAAGAAATTAACGTATTGATGGGGGAAGCCGGTTTCTGGGATAATCAGGAAAAAGCACAGGGGCTCGTCGCGGAATTAAGCCGTATCAAAGGACTTGTTGCTCCGCTGGGTGAACTAATTAGTGGAGCCGAAGACTTAGCTGTACTGATCGAATTCGCAGAGGAAGAGGATTCTGAAGATTCCGAATCCATTCGTGAATTGAGGCAAACGGTTGAGGAATTACAGAAGTTGCTTGAACGGGTCGAATTGCAGACGATGCTCGGCCAGCCGGACGATCCTTCCAATGCATATGTTACCATTCAAGCAGGAGAGGGCGGTACGGATGCGGCTGACTGGGCGGAAATGTTGTTGTTGATGTATATTCGTTGGGCAGAAATGCGCGGTTTTTCGCTGGAGATGTACGAAAGGACCAACGGCGAAGAAGCCGGCATTCGCCACGCGACACTCCTTGTCAAGGGGGATTATGCGTACGGCTATCTCAAGGGGGAATCGGGCAATCATCGTCTCGTACGAATCAGCCCCTTCAATTCAGCCGGGAAACGTCAAACCGCATTTGCAGCCGTCGATGTCACGCCAGAAGTGGAAGATAGCGGTGCGATTGAAGTTGACTGGGACAAAGAGGTTCGCGAAGAAACAATGCGAGCTGGCGGGGCAGGAGGGCAGCACGTCAATAAAACTGAATCTGCCGTTCGGCTGACTCACCTGGAAACCGGAGCCGTTGTACGATGCCAGAATGAAAGAAGCCAGCACCAGAACAGGGCAGCAGCCCGAAAAATGCTTCTCGCCAAACTGCATCAACTGGAACTCGAAAAACAGGATGCCGAAACGGCAATCAAACGCGGAGAAAAATCAAAAATTGGTTTCGGTGGCGAAACAATCCGCAATTACGTCCTGCAACCCGAACAGTTTGTGAAGGATACTCGATCAGGATTAAAAACTGGAAATCCACTTTCCGTTTTAGATGGCGAGCTCGAACCGTACCTCGAAGCATATCTGAAATGGTCGATGGGAAAAGAAGTCGCAAAATCAGACTCGTAAATAAACCTAAGACGAGCCGGGGGGGGACCCCCTGGTTACTCTGCTGGAATATAGTATTTACCCGAGGGTTAACACCCCGGGCTCGCCTGGAAATAATTATCAGACAGTTCAAAAAGGCCACGCATCATGTCAAGATCATACTTCTTTACGCTGCTGCTTCTGGTGAGTTTAATCGGATGCCAAAAACAGGAGGCAACACCGCCTGCAGAAAAACAACCTCAAGCAAAACAGGAAGAGAAATCGAAACTGGTTGAGCCTGCTGAGAAAAGCAAATCTGAAAAGCAAAGCAAAAAAACTCCAAAGCCAGCCCCGATTGAACCTGTTGAATACGTCAACCCATTAACCGAGCAACAAATTGCAGCAGGGTGGATTAACCTGTTCGATGCCCAGTCGCTATTCGGCTGGCGGCCTCAAAATGAGGTCAACTGGGCGGTCCAGGACCATCAACTGACTGCCAGCGAAGGACCAATCGGTTTGTTGCTAACAAAGGTTCGCTTTGCAGATTTTGAACTGGTTCTCGATTTCAAACTGTCCAAGGGAGGCAACAGCGGAATCTTCATTAGATGTGCAAAAAATCCGAGTAATCCGAAAGTCGATTGTTACGAGATCAACCTGGCAGACAAACACCCCGAAGGTTACCTGACAGGCAGTTTTGTCGGACTGCATAAGTTCGAGCCGGGCAAGCCAACTGCCGATGGAAAATGGCATCAATTGAAAATTACCGCCAACAAAAATTCTTTCAGCGTGCTGATTGATGGCAAGATATCAACAGAATTTAAGGATGAACGCGAAAACTGGCTGCGTGGTGGTTTGATCGGCTTACAGAAGAATTCTGGAGAGATTGCCTTTCGAAATATCCGCTTGAAGCCGCTCAGTCAGACAGATTTGTTCAACGGCAAAGACTTAACCGGCTGGCGGGAAGTTCCCGGTTCCAAAAGTAAATTTGAAGTAGTCGATGGCACCATTCACGTAACCAACGGGGCAGGGTTCCTGGAAACGGAAAAGACGTTCGAGAATTTCATGCTGCAATTTCAGGCCAAAACTCACGCAGCAGAATTAAACAGCGGCCTTTTCTTTCGTGCGATTGAAGGGACAGAAAAAGCCCCCTCGAACGGTTACGAAGTTCAAATTCATAACGGTATTAAAAATGATGACCGTAATAAACCAAACAACGCAGGCACCGGGGCGATCTTCCGCAGAGTCGAAGCGAGGCGGGTTGTTTCGAGTGATAACAAATGGTGCACGATCACTCTCATTGCAGATGGCCCGCATATATCGACCTGGGTTGATGGCTATCAGGTAGTTGACTGGAAAGATACAAGAAAACCACACGAAAACCCTCGCAAAGGAATGAGACTCGAAGCTGGGCATCTTTCATTACAGGGACACGATCCGACAACCGACCTCTCCTTCAGGAATTTCAAAATCTCACCGTTACCATAATAAAATCGCAGGCCAGGCTGGAAGGTCTGACACTGCGTTTCTAGTTTTTGAATCGGTACAACGGGATCGGGCGTCAGCGGAACACTGACCACAAAATTTCAACTCCCAGGTTGAGGTCTGAAAAAGCACTGCGTTACTTCTTGCTGCCCATTTCTGTATTTTCTTAATCTTCCCATTGATTGCCACGTTTTCTTATTTAAGATAGCAGCACGGGCGGCGAACTCTCACCTCGATTTATCTACGTGGACTTACCGGAACTGTTTCTTACCACCGTATCCCCTGCTTATTGCTGGAATTCCTGAATCATGAAATATTTACTGATATCATGTTTTGTCTTTATCTTGGCTGTTGTCCCATTTGCAATGACAGGTTGTAAACCGAAGCCACCTGCGACAGAGGAAAAAGCATCCGGGGCAGACTCTCATGCAGACCATGACCATCATGGCCACGATCACGGCAAACATGGCGTTGAGGATCATCCGGAAACTTATGCAGAAGCTGTCGCGGAACTTGAGAGTCTGCATGCTGCAATTCGAGATGCGTTTACGAAAAAAGATAAAGACGCTGCTCACGATCCGTTGCATCATGTCGGACACCTGCTGGAAGATATTGCAGGTTTGGCCGAAAAAGCCTCCCTCAGTACCGAACAGTCGACTGCGGTCAAAAAAGCAAAAGAAGAATTGTTCGATGGCTATACCAAAATCGATGGCATGTTTCACGGCGAAAAAGAAGTCAGGTACGAAGACCTTGCCAAAGAGCTGGACGCTGCGCTAGTCGTATTACAAAGTGCCGTAAAAAAGGAAGTTCCAAAATCAGAAGAGACAGCCAAGGAACTTCCCAAAGAGAAACCAAAGGCAGATCCGAAACTCACACCAGAAGAAACTTCAAAAGATAAATGATCCAGCACTATATAATGTCACGTCACTTGGTTACTTGTTTTTTTTCAGCAACGGTGCTGTGTCTGATTTTCCTTTCCGGCTGTACGGAAGGTACAGATCCGAAAATCCTGTCTGCACGGAAGCTGTCACAGTTGTCAGACTCTCCCGGGAAAGCAGAATCAATAAAGCTCGCCAGAGAAGCTTCAGATAAAGATGAAGAATTCATTATTTCCGGCAAAGTCGGTGTTCGCGATTTGAACCAGTGGTGGGTAGATGGTTTCGCCACTTTCTGGATTACCGAAGCAGGTCAGGAAGAAGCAAACCACGGCGGCCCCGGGCACGACCCTGATTCCTGCCCGTTTTGTAAACGAAAGTGGAAAGAAACCGTTGCGGTAATTCAATGTATCGATAAAAACGCGAATGTTATCCCAATCGATGCGAAAACATTGTTTGACCTCAAAGAAGGAGATTTCGTGACTGTCAAGGGTAAAGGCGAAATCGATGATTCTGGTATTTTGAACGTAAAAACTTCTGGCGTTTATATCCATCCCCAGCAGTAAAAAGCCCCTCCCATGTAACCATGGATTCTAGCTGAATGACTCCAAAAAGCGTGACAGAATTCGCGCAAAGCCACACTATTGACGAGGTGAACTGACCGTTTCCCTTGTGGCCATTGCGACTTTACGTGAGCTCTATTTCGTGTCGGTGTGTTTACGCATAATTTCAACGATTATTTTATAATCAGAAAGCGTTCAAAATGGATTTGAGTCAGTCGATTTCCGAAGCCCTTCAATCGTGCCGAGAGGGTGGAATCAACGAATTCCGCTCGCTAGCTAATTTGATTAAAGAGGAACTTTCCGTAGAGCAGATAGAAGAACTGCTTGAGTCTGAAGATATCATCCTGCTTCGCATCGCGATCGAGCTATTATTGATAGATTCTGCAAGCGATATTCTCGCCAAACGCCTTTGCAAATTCTGCGAACATGAAGATGCTTCCGTTCGCCATCAACTGGCATTGTCTTTGAAGAGCCTGAAGAACGCAGAGCCACATCTCGATTTACTGCTCGACCTGCTCCGGGATGATCCCGCCCAGTACGTTCGCCAAAATGCCCTCATCGCGGTGAGTAATACAGATTCTTCACATCAGGTAATTCAATGCTGCCTGCGTGAAGATGCCTCTTGGGAAGTGCGTCTCGAAGCGGCTCGTATTCTGAACAAGCTCGAAGACTTCAATCTTCACCGACTTTATTTTGATGTACTTGGAGGAGATGACGATTCTGATGTGCGTTTTGAAGTTGCAAAAAAGCTGAACAGTTATTTTGAAGTGCATAAAAGCTGGCCCAAAGAAATTGAACTACCGAAAATATCGGTACTTAATAAGGCACTTACGATGTTGCCCGATTCTCCCGCGGTTAAGCATCTTAAAGCCTGGGTAACAATGTGCACGGAAACGGAATATGACGAAACTGTTCTACAAGGATTTGGCACCGTTATCACAACCGAAGATAACCTGAAAAGCGTCCCGCACGCATGGAATTCTGAGGAACCGGTTTCAACACTGTTTGAAATGCTTACCGGAGAACCGCCACAATCGGTGGTACTGCTGGGAGAATCGGGCTCAGGCAAGACTGCAATCGTCAACGAATTGGCTCATCAACTTGCTCAAGCTGATCCTCCCTGGTGCCTGGTTCAGGTGCCTCCTTCCGGCTTCCTGCACGAAACCAGATACCTGGGAGAATGGGAAACCCGTTTAACGAACCTGCTCAAAGCCAGTTCAGCTCCCAAGCGTGTCATCCTTTATGTTCCTGCCATCCATGAACTGAATACCGTGGGGAGATCGTCCTCTTCCGACAACAATGTTGCCTCGGCATTAGCTCCCTATCTGGAACGGGGGGAAATCCGGATTCTGGGCGAAACTACAGAACGACAATTGCAGGAAGATTTCGTATCAAACCCAACTTTCAAACGACTGCTTGCCCCGCTAACCCTCCAGCCGGCCGGTGAAGAAGTAACACGGGAAATCCTCTTCAGCGTTTTAGAAGAGAATGGCTTGGAGCCGACGGATACTTTTGTAGACCGCCTGGCTGAACTTTCAGATTTTTCCCAGGCAGATACCGTCAATCCCGGCAAAACAGTTGGACTGCTTCGGCAGGTATTGCAGCACCATACCGATCTGTCCAAACTGCCCAGCGACCGCGAAATTTTACAGGCAATTGGAAATGCAACCGGAGTCTCCACCAACTTACTCGATGATAAAGTCTCTTTGGATTTGAAGGAAATTCGTGGTTTCTTTGAATCGAAAGTAATTGGACAGCCCGAAGCTGTCAACGCGGCAATCGATCTGGTGACATTGATTAAAGCACGTTTGACCGACCCCAATAAACCGTTCGGTGTGACATTGTTTGTTGGGCCAACCGGTGTGGGCAAAACCGAATTGGCTAAAGCGTTGGCTGAATATTGCTTTGGCGATGTGAACCGCCTTTCTCGTTTGGATATGAGTGAATTCGCCTCTTACGATTCGTTCGAACGCCTCAACGGTTCAACCGGCCGACCGGGGATGCTCACTTCGATTGTGCGCAAACAACCATTTTCAATAATTCTACTGGATGAAATTGAGAAAGCTCATATCAATGTCTTCGATTTGTGCCTGCAAATTTTCGATGCCGGCCGTCTTACAGACGGGCAGGGCAGAACAGCCGATTTTCGCAGGTCGATTATCATTATGACATCGAATGTTGGCGCGAAGATTTCCAAAGTATCTTCGGTTGGCTTCGGACAGCCCGCGAACTCGGTGACTGCCGACAACGACCTGGAAACACATATCCACAGTGAACTGGGGCATACTTTCCGTCCCGAATTTCTGAATCGAATTGATCGCATCGTGCTGTTCCGCCCTCTGACAGAAAACACGGCAGAGAAAATTGCACGTCTTGAAGTCGATCGCGTCCTTAAACGGCCCGGGATCATCGGTCGAAAGCTGGCCGTCAATCTTGACCAGGCTGTTTTTCCGTTATTGGTTCGAGAAGGATATTCCAGGGCTTTTGGGGCGCGCCCTTTAAAGCGTGTCATTGAACGACTCGTTTTGTTGCCTGTGGCACGTAAATTAGCCAGTGGAAAAATCCCGGCAGAGTCTGTTATCAACATCTCTGCCCGCCAAAGACAACTAGCGATCGAAATCACCAAACCTCCCGAAACAATTCAGCAACCCGATGCTCCACAATCTGAAGAAGCGATTGCGCTGCAGGAAATTGAAGATCGCATCGCTGCGTTAGTGGAAAGTAATACGCACCTTTCTGCGAGAAAATCGATGCTGCTTCGGCGAACTTCCAACCCCGGTTTTTGGGATAACCGCGAAGAAGCAGAGCAGGTCTCTGAAGAAATTCGTCAAATTGAAGCCACCCTGAAGCAGCTGGAATGGCTTCAGGAGAAAGTGAGTAATTTAACCGATGAAGAAGTCAGCAAAGAAGAAATCACTCATCTGAACTTACGCACGAAAATCCTCGAGCATCTTGCCAACAACGAAACGGAGACGATTCGAAATGACGTTTTTGTTTCGATCAAATTATTGAGCCAGCGAGGTGAATCTGTTAATGCGGTGCGAACGCTTGCCCAGATGTATCAAAAACTGGCAGATCGATATCATCTTGCTTTCGAAGTGATTGCCGATCAGAAGTTTGAAAATCCTGATGAAGACAGCCTGGTATTGAAGATCAGCGGGATTGGTGCCTCACTACTGCTGCATCAGGAAACGGGAATGCACGAAATGAAACGCCGACATTCCCAGACAGAATCTCATGGTAAAGACCGCGAACTACTGGAAGTTGATGTCATTACCGATCAGTGGGATCAGCAGGATATTGTTGCAGACGATGTTGTTATCGACATCCAACCGCTCAGTTCGGAAAAGGGACGCTTGATCCCAAAACTTAACTGGGATGTCCGCATGATGCACAACCCGACATTTGTTTCAATCCGTGTTCACACCGATGGCGAGCAGGCTACTATTCAAAATCGATTGTTGCCACTACTCAAAGCACGAGTTTTCGCCTGTAAAGAGCCGCCACGTCAGGATCATACAAAAATCATCCGTACCTACGAACTCGGTCCATCAGGCATCATCAAAGATCACCGAACAGGCCAGCGTTCCGGGCGTGTTGATCACGTCTTTCAAGGTCATCTCGATAAATTTCTGGTCATCCCGGACCCATTATCGAAAGTAGATCAACCTGCGTAAGGTTCCAACCCTACTTCAACAAGCAAACGTTTATAACCTCAGTGCTCACTGTACGACGGTTTTCCAAAACCGTCGAATCGGCTACGTTTTCCAGTCCCTGGCATTGGAAAGCCAGCTTACATATTGCCGAATCATTCTTTGAACTCATCTTATGCTGCATTTTTTGGCAGAATCTAGCCGCCCTCAGGGGCGATTTGCTTGATGTGCCGGTCGAGAAACTTTTTGACCAGTGTGTAGCGGGTGGAGTCGCTGAATTGAGGACCGCCGTGTCCAGCACCTTCGATAACATGGAGCGACGATTCCAGGCCCGCATCTTGATATTGCTTGTGCATCTGCTTACTTTGGTCAGGGGGTACCACCTGATCCTTGTCGCCATGAAAGATCAACAGGGGCGGGTCGTCCTTCGAGAGATAGGTGATGGGACTTGCTGACTTGAGCAGTTCCGGCGTTTTGTTATGGCTGAACCGTTTGCTCTGTTCCGCAAATCGTCCGAGGGCACTGGGACCGTACAAGTCGACAACGGCATGAACTTGCGACGACTGATCACGATTCCCTCCGACATCGCCTTCGAGTTCCTCGATGCCGCTGCTCAAGCCGAGCAATAACACCAGGTGCCCACCTGCGGAGCCGCCACCCACGCCGATACGTGTTACATCGTAGCGGTACTTGTCCGCATTGGCACGCAACCATCGTATGGCCCCCTTGCAGTCGTGGATTTGTTTGGGATGCGAGGTCAATCCATCGAGCCGATAGTCAATGCTGGCTGTGGCGTAGCCTTCCGCTGCCAGATGAATGAACATGGGGTTGATCCCAGCTTTGCTTCCCTTGGTCCAACCTCCGCCATGAATCCAGACAAGAAGTGGCAACTTGGCCCCAGGCTTTTCCGGCAGGTACAAATCGAGCCGCAACGACTCTCCAGCGACACTGGCGTACTCCAGGTCTTTGATAACCTTGACGCCATCGGGAATCTTTCTTCCGCCCCGAGGCTGTTGGCGACCATTTCTCTGGGCTCCCTTCTGAAACTCCTCGCCGGTGATTGTGCCGTCACCGTTCTGGTCGAGCCGGCGGAAGAACTGCGGGGCACCCTTGAATTCGTCTTTCTCTATTTTGCCGTCCTGGTTCGTGTCATGGCGTTTGGAGAACTGCTCGAAAGTAAAACGGCTTCGGCGGGGTTGATTCTGCTGGACTTGCTCTGCTGCGGCTCCAACAT
>WFOZ01000316.1 GCA_015487825.1 Planctomycetaceae bacterium | reverse complement strand
CTTCTGATTTGTCAGCACAGTTAATTGCTGCCAGCTGGTTGCTGGAAACGCCGGATTGGCAGCGCAGGACGGAAAAAGTATTGACTGAATTGTTGCATGCCCCCGATAGTGATATTAGAAATCTGGCTCGTTGCCAACTGTGGCGAGTTCGGCTCGCCTCAGGAAATCTCAGTGATGGAGATTTGAAACGCTGGGAAGATCAACTTCAGAAAATTTCCGACAGCTACTGGGCAGGCCCGATGTTTCTGCTCGGGCAGGGGTATACTCAACGAGTCCAACTGGATCTGGCAGCTGCCCGGTTTCTTTGGGTGACGATCATCGATTCTCGAAACAATCAGTTGGCACGGGAATCCACTCTCTCCGCCGCTCGGCTTTTGGAATCCCTCGGGCAAGTCAATTCCGGCAAACGTTTACAGGAAGAAGCAGAGCAGAGATTTCCGCTGGTTTCAACTGGTGATGAAAAATAGCGTGAATTCTCTCTCTCTTAACTCGTTCCCAATCTCCTGCTTGGGGACGAGGAAGTAACATTAAGGTATATAACGAGTTACATCAATCCTCAAATGGAGGCTGGCGCTGTCCAGCTGGTTACGGCTATGCCGCGCCGGTTCCTTCCAGAGTTTAACTCTCGCCCATTCGGCTCATCGGTTTTTCTACCAGACCATATAACTGCGAATTGTTTCAATCGGACCGCGAAACAGGACATAACCAAGCGGGTAGTTGCCGCACGATATTCGCATTGTTACACGGGAACCGGGGAGTACATCGTCCATTTTCCGGGAAAGTCTTCCTGTGACCGGAAGCACGAACTCGTCGCTGTTTTGTTGAAGAACGATTGAGGAAATTCTCGTCAGTTTTCCTTCCCATTTTCGTTTTGCATTTGTGTCCAGAGTGATCGTAAATGGAATCGATTTTGACTGGCTGATTTTCTTCAAAGGCCCCATGTTATTCTGGGGGACATCTGCCAGAACTTCCCATTCTCCTTTGTTGTCACCTACCGTCAGCAGTAGTTGACCTCTCGAAACGGGGCGGCCAGCCAGTTGATGTTCTGCGTCCCAGCTGAGTAATTGCCCCGGGTGAGGGCTGCGAATCTGTAAGGATTGAATTCTATGTTGAAGATGATTCTTTTCCTGCTGGAGTCCTTTCAGTTCTATTTGAGCTTCAGCCAGGCGAATACTCAGATCCTGATCTAACAAAAGTCGTTGCTCTCTTTCTGTATCGCGCTCAGGCCTGCGATTTTTTAAGCTACGCATTTCCTCTGCAATCGTTGCAATTTTTCCATCGAGCTGACTGCGCAGCAAAATCAGTTCCTGATTGGTAATTGTCACTAAATGTTGG
Source organism: Planctomycetaceae bacterium (assembly GCA_015487825.1). Taxonomy (GTDB): domain Bacteria; phylum Planctomycetota; class Planctomycetia; order Planctomycetales; family Planctomycetaceae; genus Rubinisphaera. Next base: position 2,374 of record WFOZ01000316.1, on the reverse strand, counting down.
TTCGCCAGAACCTTTCCGGTTTCAGGTAAATGTAAGTCTTCGGTATTGATCACTCCAGATTCAGGAGCAAATAAATGGTGTCTGGTAACGGGAACAACCTGCCCTGGCGCACGGATCGTCAGCTCGACAGGCAGGAAAAAAAGCAGGCAAACAACAGCAGTGATAATGGTTGAGAGAAATACGATTTGCTTTTTAGAGTGTTGACCTCCAGGATTTTTTAATCGGGACGATTGGAGTCCCAGTTTCCAGAGTGGCAGCGTTTCGAGCAGTTCTTCTGAAGGGCGAATCGAAACAACTGCTGATTGTGGCTGTTCAAAATACTCAAGCAGCATTAGTCCTTCTGCTGGTTGTGAAAGGCCGCAGCCGTGAAAGACTTTTCCAAGCCGGATCAGCCAGGCTGCTTGCGATTTCAGTAGAAGCAGTTCTTCATCAGTCAGCTTTGAATTTGGGCTTTGTTCTGTAGCAGAGCTTGCATGGCTGGAGACTACTTCGTGCAAATTTCGGATGATTTCTGAACGTGATTCATAATCGGGGTGACCGCTGACTCCCTGAAGGCGTACGGATTTATCGCAAATAGAAAACAGGCTGCATCGTCCCACTTCATACTTTGCACAAATGGCATTGGCGATGACATGAGGCAGCTGTTCTGATTCGGTTTCTGAAATAGTTTGATGCAGATACTCAGCGAGTTGAAGTTGGTTTTCAGATTCTGAATCGCTTTGGGTTTCGAGCATTTTTGCGATATCGCAAAGACTCATTTTCAGAGCCTCTCCCTGAATGGCGGCGTCCAGTTGGGCAGAGGTTTGAAAAAAAAGTTCCAGGATCGCGATTACGTTTGTTTTTGAAATAACTGGTGTGGCGATCAGATTCAGAGGTTCTGTTTCAGTATCCTTAATCTGCTGACTGTTTGCAGAAGCTCTCCGATCTGTTTTGGTCGCTAGAACCTGCTGTAATAACTCATCATGTCCTTCCCATTCGGCAGTAAGTTGTTGCAGATTACCGCTGCCAAACCCGAACTGAGAAATAATCTGAAATTCGCCGGGACCAACGGGCCTCCAGAGAATCCACGCAGAGGCATGTAACTGTCTCTCGTTAAGGTTCTGAATTATTTCCTGAACTGCATCAGGCATATTTCGTCCGTTTCTATTACCGGGATCAAAACAGGAGATGATTTTGTTCCCCAATCGTGCATGTGAGCGAATACCATATCAGGAAAAGAGTTCAATTTCACATAATCAACGTCTTTGGCTGTCAGTTTCAAGCTTAATGCCTCGGGGTAAAGTGAAACCCAATGTTATTTTGGGGGAGATGGGCAGCAAGGTGGGGTCGTTCTGAATAATCCGATTTTTGAAATTCAACTTCGCCACAGAAAAGCATCCTACATCCCCGATAGGGGTTGTGTGCGCTGATATTGTGCAAACAGCTTGAACATCCTCTCGCCCAGGGACGGGCAGTTTATCGTGTATCTGAAAAATAGAGATAAAATCTGTTCTCTGATACCTCCGGGTAATTTCGGAGCCTGCTGCCGTTGCGCAATGGTTCTTTTGCCCGCTGTGCTGCTGCTTTCCGGCTGCAAATGGTTTTCAAATCGTACCGAAAGTATTTCTCAGCAGACTCATGCTCATTATCAGCTGGCGTCAATGCAAATTGAATATCCGGATCTGGATCAGCCAATTGAATCCGACGCCAGATTGAACAGTGCTCCTTTGAGTTTGAAAACCGACGTATCTAAAATGGAATCGTGGAATCTCTCTTTGCAGGAAGTTGTCCACCTTGCGATTCAACATTCCAAAGTCATGCGAGATCTGGGAGGAACGATCCTGCGTTCGCCGGGAACAGCCGTTACTTCATTTGATCCTGCAATTCGTGAAACAGATCCTCGCTTTGGTGTCCAGGCTGCATTAAGTGCTTTCGATACCTCTTTTGCAGCTTCTGTTTTTCATCAGAATAATGACCGTGCTTTGAATAACGTATTCTTTGGGGGAGGCACCAGATTACTGACTCAGAAGGCAACGGTCATGCAGGCCCAGCTTTCTAAACAAAGCGCCTCAGGAACAGAATTCTTTTTGCGTCAATTGACAGACTACGATAAGAATAATGCTCCGGGTAATTCGTTTCCGGGAGCCTGGAATTCGATGCTGGAAACGGAATTTCGTCAGCCGTTATTGCGAGGATACGGGGTAGAATACTGGCAGACTGTCGGCAGTAGCGAATCGCCAGGTGTCTATAATGGAGTGCTGATTGCTCGCACCAATACAGATATTTCACAAAGTGATTTTGAAATTTCTGTTCGGGATTTCATTGCAGATGTCGAGAACAGCTATTGGGATTTATATTTTGCCTATCGCGATCTCGATGCAAAAATTGCGGCTCG
>WFOZ01000315.1 GCA_015487825.1 Planctomycetaceae bacterium | reverse complement strand
CTGCTTGGGAACGCACGGCTGGGAAGGTCCTCCTTCCCACGTGTTTTCGTTCGTTTTAGATGATTTTTAGTTCCGGCATGAAGCAGGAGCTTCAGTCCCTTGCGTTCCCAAGATGGACCTTGGGAACGAGGAAATAACATCAAGGTATATCACGAGTTACATCAATACTCAAATAAAACCTGGCGCTGCCCAGCTAGAGTTTCTTGGTTAAAGCTGGAACAAAACGAGAATCAGGGGCGGGAAGTAATTTATCATCTCTTTGTTGGATGTGAAACACACCTTTATGCCCTGGTTCAAATTGTAATAAACAGACAAAGGAACTGGTATGAAAATAACAAGGCAATCGTATTTCACAGTCTTCCTTTTTTTTCTGGTGGCAGGCACAGCTTCCGGCGAAGTTAAAACAGTAAAGCCCGATGGCACACCCAACAAAGCAGCATGGATGGCTCAAGGTAGCTTCGGCATGATGACTCACTACCTCGTCAAACCCCAGGGGAGTACACCGGAACAAAGGACAAAAGACCTCAATCGCACAATCGATAACTTCGATCTCAAATATTTCATCGAACAGTTTGATGAAACCGGTGCAGACTGGCTCATTATCACTCTGGCTCAGGGAACGGGATATCTATCAAGCAGGAACGAATATATCGATAACCTTGAAAAAGGATTCACACCTCGTCGGGATCTGCTTACAGAAATCGGCAAGGAGCTTCACAAGCGTGGCAAGAGAATGATTATCTACCTGCCAGGAGCAACAACAGGAGTTGACCCAACAGTGAAAAGATTGCTGGGCCGTGGAACCGATGGCTATGCCGAAAGGCATAATGAGTTCATTCGGCACTATTCACTCAAATTGGGCAGACTGATCGATGGATGGTGGTTTGATAGTTGCGGACCTCAGGATAATGCGACCTGGCAGAAGGAAATCGCTGCCTGCCGAGCGGGTAACCCTGATTCGATAGTCGCTTTTAGTGGAGCCGAATTCTGTGCCTCCGGCGGCAAGCTTAAACCACGCTGCCCCATTGAAGACTACCATGCAGGGGAAATCCATCTCCTGGAAGATGGAAAGATCAGAACGGATTTCGTCTACCCGCCCGGCAAAGGAAATATTCTTGTAACAGCCGAACGGAAACTGCGAAAAAGAGGCCAGCAGGCCAATTTCTATATGCCCACATCTCAGTTCATTGACAACGTGCAATGGCATGGTCTGCTTCCCATCGACCTGACCTTCAACCCGGCCATTCCCAACCAGTATTGCCATTATACAGACAAAGAATTATTCCGATTTGTGGATGAGATAAAAACAGTCGGCGCAGCGCTCACAATTAACGTGCCAATCGATAAAACCAATGGCCACATTCCACAGGATACACATTCGCAACTTGTAAGACTTGGCAGGCACTTAAAGAAAAAGTAACGCCCCCTCAGGAAGCTTACAACCTGAAATGAGACCTGCATTGCAATGCAGAGTAAGGATGTTATCTGATGTTACGCAGTTGCGAATCCACTGCCTGAAATAATCTCAAGTACTCCAAACTCGAAGAACCGAAAAGATGTGTTCTCGAATATCCAGACTAAACAATGTGTTGAGCCAACATAAATGGGCAAAACATACCGGGATCGCAATTTTCATCCTCTCTTTTTTTACCTACTTGAGTCACTTCACGCTCAAATACGGATTGAATGTCCCACCTTCTACAACAGGAGATGAAACAAGCTACGATTCCATCGGCTGGGAACTCAGTCACGGAAATGGTTTTTCCCGAAATTTTAATAATCCGGTTTTTCGTATACCTTATGAACAAACCGCCGCGAACAACCCGATGCTGCAACCGCTGCCGCATCAGAAAAGTGGCCCAACAACGGTACGGCCTCCACTTTTCCCATTATTGATTGCAGCTACAGATTACATATTGGGAAGACAATTCTGGGCTGTTCGTGTCATTAATACGCTGGCAATTGCTGCCACGTGCGGGTTAGTTGTACATGCTTTACTTCATCTTGCCGGGGTTCTACCCGCCTTCACAGGAGCATTTCTATTTGTCGTAATCGATTTCCACACACGATTATATGCTCGTGCTGTTTTATCCGAAGCAATTACATGCTTCCTGGTCGCGTTGTTTGTTCTGGCGTTATTCAAAGTTGCAGAAACTCAACAAAAACGCTGGATTATTGCAGCTGCGATTTCATATGCCTTGGCAATTCTTGCCCGTAACATTATGGTGCTTTGGAGCCCCGGATTAATGCTGCTTGTCTATCTCTTGTTGCGGAAAAATCGCCGCAATGCAATTTTTTCTGGATTCCTGTTTATTGGAACGGTGCTATTAACAATGGCTCCCTGGATGATCCGTAATTGTGTTGTCTTACACTCATTTATGCCTATGGGGACACAAGGTTTAACTCAACTTCCTGCAGGATATTCAGACATTGCCTGGGAACATCAGGGAGTTTGGCAGAATTTAGATAGTCGTGATTTTTTCAAAGGAGTTGTTACCGAACAGATGACGACTCTTGAAAGTGAACTGGCCAGAGCGAAGTTCAGTCGAAAAAAAACAGTCGACTGGATTTCACATAATAAAATTCGGGCGATTGGCTTGGCCCCCTTAAAAGTCTTCCATGAATTTCGACCTTATACATGGAGTGAAACGGTCATATTCCTACTGACGATAACCGGCCTGCTCTCTTTAAAAAACCGACAGGAAGGAAAGATTCTTCTCGGAATCCTCTTCATCAATCTGTTTGCAGTGGCAATTACATGGTCGGTCAGCGGACGTTTTCTCACTCCATTATTATTTGTGTTCCATGTCGCTGCAGCAATGGGAGCCTGGAAAATTGTCATATGGATCACAGAAAAAAAGGCCAGGCAACCGGGATAATACCCAGCACGGCTGGTTCATTCCGATCGCCGTAACCAAACTGATATTTTTCTATAATTTGCGAACCGTTCGTAAACTTTTAACGTTAGTAGCACAAGTTGTGCTGAGAACTTGCTATCCTGCCTGCTTCGGTTAAAGTAATAATCCTTGTCGTTAGCGATGTTTATCTCTTCCAGACAATTTGAAAATCCTTTCCACCGTTTGCAAGACTGCTGCGAAAACGAACCGCTACTCTGCGTCTATTCTGTTGCATTTATTTAATTTCGTTTCTTCGTAGAAAGCTTCCTGTTATGGCTTCTCAATATATTCTTCGATTTATCATTCCCCTGAGTTATGGACTCGTTTTTTTTGCATCCGCTTTGCTGAATGCTCAAGAACAGACTCAGCAATCACAGCAGGTTGCAGTAGAATCCGATGTCCCCAGCCTGTTTGTGAAGCTTGCAAAACAGACAAGTCCATCCATCGTGACCGTCGCACACCTGGGCAGAGACGGACGTGAACTCGGAATAGGAACCGGCTTTGTAATTGACGCCAAAGGCCTGATCGCAACCAATCTCCATGTGATCGGAGAAGCACGCTTGATCCGCGTCAAGTTCCACAATGGAAAAACAGCAGCGGTAAAAACAATATATGCTATCGAACGTGATGCAGACCTGGCAATTTTACAGATCGATATTTCCGAAATGGATAAATCGACTCTCAGGGAAATTTCGTTGGGAGGATCGGTGGAACAGGGAGAGATTGTTGCAGCGATCGGTCACCCGAATGGCCTGGAGGATACTTTGGTAACCGGCGTTGTTTCCGGGTATCAGGAAATTAACGGACGAGAGCTGATACAGGTTTCGATGCCCATTGATTTTGGAAACAGCGGGGGGCCACTACTTAGCCGCAAGGGAGAAGTGCTGGGGGTTATAACATACAAAAGTGCTTCAACGAATTCAGTCGGTTTTGCGATGCCTGTTGCCGAACTTAAAAGGCTGTTAAAAAATCCGCACCCGGTTTCAATGAGTCGCTGGATGACAATCGGAGCGATGGACTCCAATCTCTGGCTTCCTTTTGATGCAGCAATATGGAGGCAACGTGCTGGCAGAATACATG
>WFOZ01000314.1 GCA_015487825.1 Planctomycetaceae bacterium | reverse complement strand
TTCCCGAACCGAGTTATTTGCAATCATCAAAACCAAAGGACTCAAATCGTTCCATGAAGTTCTTGAGAAGCACGGCAAAGGGAACGGCTGCGAACTTTGCAAGCCGACAATTTCTTCGATTCTGGCCAGTCTCTGGAACGAAAATGTCCTCGATGATCAACATAAAACATTACAGGATACGAATGATCGCTTCCTGGGGAATATTCAACGGGGTGGGTCGTATTCGGTTGTGCCACGCATTCCGGGGGGAGAAATTACTCCTGATAAACTGATCGTCATCGGAGAGATCGCCAAGAAGTACGATTTATATACGAAAATTACGGGTGGGCAACGCGTCGATCTGTTTGGCGCAGAAGCTCATCAGCTTCCCGAAATCTGGGAGCATCTGGTGGAAGCCGGCTTTGAAAGTGGTCATGCCTACGGCAAGGCGCTGCGGACTGTCAAAAGTTGTGTCGGTTCGACCTGGTGCAGATACGGCGTGCAAAACTCCATCGGCTTTGCGATCCGTATCGAAAACCGATACAAAGGAATTCGTTCGCCTCACAAATTGAAGTCGGCTGTTTCCGGATGTACCAGAGAGTGCGCTGAAGCACAATCAAAAGACTTCGGGCTCATTGCGACCGAAAAAGGTTACAACCTTTATGTCTGCGGAAATGGAGGGATCAAGCCAAGACATGCAGACCTGCTCGCTGCTGATCTGGATGGAGAGACGGCCATTAAATACATCGACCGCTTTTTGATGTATTACATTTCGACCGCGGATAAACTGATGCGAACCTCAACCTGGCTCGATAAACTCGAAGGTGGGATTGAGCATCTTCGAGAAGTTGTCATCGAAGACAAACTCGGCATCTGTGATGAGCTGGAACAACGGATGCAGCATCTGGTTGATACGTATCAGTGTGAATGGGCTGCGGTGGTGAATGATCCGGAAAAACGAAAATTCTTCCATCAGTTTATGAATACCGAGCAGACCGAACCGACGATCGAATTCGTTACTGAACGGAATCAGACGCGGCCTGCAAACTGGCAAAGCGATTTTGTTGATCTCGAAAACTTCCGCATGATTGATGGGCGAAGTTTTGACGAACATCAACAGGAAAAAGAGCAGCTCGAATGGATTCAAGTCGGCTTGGAATCCGATTTCCCGGTTGATGGGGGGGCAACGATCAAATACGGCAAAGTGCAGATCGCCGTCTTTAACTTTTCCTCTCGCGGGCAGTGGTACGCAACACAAAACATGTGTCCGCATAAAAAAGCGTTCGTTCTTTCCCGCGCCATCACCGGCGATCAACAGGGAATCCCCAAAATTTCCTGCCCGATGCACAAGAAAAACTTCTCTCTGGAAACCGGAGAATCTCTGCAAGGTGAGGAATATAAAATTCGAACCTTTGAGATTAAACTCGAAGGTGAAAAGGTCTTTTTGAATCTCCCACCAACCGAAGTTCTGGATCAACAACTGGCAACAGAAATCGGAGCCAAATTGGCAACGCATTGTGCAGATCACGCTACGGATTCTTCAAATAAAGATACATCCGCCTTGGAAGAGCTACCAATTCTATAAGCTCTGCCACTGCAGTCTGTTAACCATATAAACTGTTTCCTATTTTGGTCTGCAATAGCGGACTCTACGAGTTTCAAGCCCGTTATGAGTTCTACTCAAACTGAACCTGATCCCAAAATATCGCTCAGAACATCGAGCATTAAAGCAACCTTTAATAACGGTGGCGGTTTAATCGAACTACTGCTTCAGGAACAACAACAGCTAAGTGCGGTTGAAGATTTTTCACAGGTTCTTGATGAATGTGAGATCCCCGCACAATCTAAATATTATTCAAAACTACTCCCGGCGTCTTCTCCCGATATGGGGCAGCAGTATGCTTTTGAAGTTGACCTGGACTGTTGCTCCGGGTGCAAGGCTTGTGTCGTTGCCTGCCATGTGATGAATGGTCTGGATGAACAGGAAACCTGGCGTGATGTTGGCTTACTTATCGGAGGCACAACACACCAACCGGTCATGCAGCACGTCACAACAGCATGCCATCACTGCTTAGAACCAGCCTGCATGTCTGCCTGTCCGGTTGATGCATATGAAAAGAATCCGGAAACGGGCATCGTAATTCATCTTGATGACCAGTGCTTCGGCTGCCAGTATTGCACACTGGCTTGTCCGTACGATGTCCCGAAGTATCAGGCAGCAAAGGGGATTGTCCGCAAATGCGATATGTGCAGCGACAGACTTGCTGGCGGAGAAGCTCCCATGTGTGTGCAATCGTGCCCTCATGAAGCAATCGCAATTAAAGTAGTTGATATTGATCGCGTTATAGAAGATGCAGAGGCAGACCCGTTTCTACCTGCTGCGCCCGAACCACATTTTACTTTTCCGACGACAACTTATAAAACGAAACGCGTTTTCCCCAGAAATATGCTCCCGGCCGACTATTATTCAGTCAGTCCGCAACATCCACACTGGCCACTGATTATCATGCTGGTCCTGACACAACTTTCTGTAGGTGCTTTTGTTGTCGGCCATTTTCTGAACTCAACATTAAGTGAAGCGCTGATTGCAGATTTCCGTCCGATTCAGGCAACCAGTGCCCTACTGTTTGGCCTACTGGCCTTGGCTTCCAGCACGATGCATCTGGGGCGTCCCCTGTACGCATTCCGAGCTTTTATTGGACTGCGACACTCGTGGCTCAGTCGGGAAATCCTGGCGTTCGGCCTGTTCGCAAAGTTTGCTGCATTGTTCGCCCTGCTCTGTTGGTTGCCTGTCGATTATATATGGCTACCTCTGGGGCATCAACATATCCTCTCTACCCTGAGCTGGAGCGTAATGCTTTCGGGAGGAGCCGGTATCTTTTGTTCCGTAATGCTCTATGTCTTTACAAAAAGAGAGTTCTGGAATTTCACCCACACCATGATTCGCTTCTTCCTGACAGGAGCACTTCTGGGGTTAACCGCTACCTGGTTTTCAATATTACTGATCGGACAATTGACTCATTCGAACACCGCAACAGAATTAATCGAACAGCAAGGTATCCCACTGACTCAGGCCATTATCGTAATTGCTGCAATGAAGTTAAGCTTTGAACTTTCCATTTTCAGGCATTTAACATCACTTCGAAACACGCCGATGAAGCGATCTGCTCTTCTGATGAGAGGCCCTCTTTCCAGTATCATCTTTCCACGATTTGCCAGTGGATTTCTAGGAGGAATTATTCTCCCGGCAATGGTGCTGAGCCAGTTACATTCAGCTCAGCAAAATGAATTTATACTCATGGTAATGGTTTCGATGATCTTCATATTCTGCCTCGTTGGAGAACTATTGGAGAGATACCTCTTTTTCGCAGCAGTTGCCACTGCACGCATGCCCGGAGGGGTTCGCACATGACACATTTCATCGAAACGCTGCCACTACCGGAAATCGTGAAAAAGATCCTGCATCAAAAGCAGGGTCCGCTGACTCGTGATTTGTTGCGAGAACCAGGCAAATTTGGTTTGGGACAGGTTCCTTCCACAAAAAAGCCCGATGCAACCACGACAGCTGTGTGTGGGTATTGCGGCACAGGATGCGGACTAAATCTACATCTTCAAAAAGGGGAGGCAGTCAGCCTGTCGCCCAAAACAAGTTATCCTGTCAATATGGGAATGGCCTGCCCCAAAGGATGGGAATCGCTAGCGGTTCTTGATGCTCCTGAACGGGCAACAAGACCGCTGCTAAAAAACAAACATGGTCACTTCGCACCGGTCAGCTGGGAGACGGCGATGTCTGAATTCACAACCCGGCTCAAAAACATTCAGAGAATAAACGGAAACGATTCGGTTGCTTTCTTAAGTACGGGGCAAATCCCAATTGAAGAGATGGCATTTCTGGGTTCGCTGGCAAAATTCGGCATGGGAATAAAGCATGGCGATGGCAACACCCGCCAGTGCATGGCGACAGCTGTGGTTGCCTATAAAGAGGCGTTCGGCTTCGATGCCCCGCCTTATACGTATCAGGATTTCGAGCAGTCGGACACAATTATCCTGATTGGCAGCAATCTTTGCATCGCTCATCCGATTCTCTGGGAACGAGTCATGCGAAACCGGCACAACCCCAAAATTGTGGTGATCGATCCCCGCATGACCGAAACAGCTATGTCCGCGACTGATCATCTGGCGATTGCTCCTAAGTCAGACATGGTGTTACTGTACGGCGTGGCTCGAATTCTAATTGAAAACGAATGGATTGCTCGTCACTTCATTGAAAAGCACACCAAATATTTTTCTGAGTTCGAACAGTACGTTAAGAAGTACACTCTCGAATATGTAGCAGAACAGACCGGGCTTGCAGCGCAGCAGATCATTAATTTTGCACAAACAATTTATTCCGGCAAGCGAGTTTCCTTCTGGTGGACGATGGGAGTTAACCAAAGTTATCAAGGCGTCCGCACCGCACAGGCAATTATTAACCTGGCGCTCATGACCGGCAACATCGGCAGGCCGGGAACAGGAGCCAACTCGATTACCGGGCAATGCAATGCGATGGGTTCGCGATTATTCAGCAACACGACCAACATGCTCGGCGGGCACGATTTCACGAACCCGAAGCACCGAAAAAAAATTGCAGACAGCCTCGATATCGATGTAAAAGCTGTTCCAGACGATAACAGTTGGGCCTATCACGAAATAATGGAGGGAATCCTCAAGGGAAAAATAAAAGGATTATGGATTATCGGAACAAACCCGGCTCATTCCTGGATCAATCAGGGACAAGCCAAAGATATTCTGGAGCGTCTCGATTTCCTTGTCGTTCAAGATATGTATTCAACAACCGCGACAACAAAAATGGCAGACCTCATTTTACCTGCTGCCGGCTGGGGAGAAAAAGAGGGCTGCCTGATCAATTCGGAACGACGCATCAGTCGCATCAAAAAAGTTCGCAAAGCTCCCGGAGAAGCTCTTTCGGACTTCAACATTTTCAAACTTGTTGCTCACTACTGGGAATGTAGCGAGATGTTCAAGCAATGGGAGTCTCCCGAGGCAGTTTTTCAAATCATCAAACAATGCACCGCAGGG
>WFOZ01000313.1 GCA_015487825.1 Planctomycetaceae bacterium | reverse complement strand
TGTCGTCGTCGTCCTTGTCGTCGTCGTCCTTGTCGTCGTCGTCCTTGTCGTCGTCGTCCTTGTCGTCGTCGTCCTTGTCGTCGTCGTCCTTGTCGTCGTCGTCCTTGTCGTCGTCGTCCTTGTCGTCGTCGTCCTTGTCATCGTCGTCCTTGTCATCGTCGTTACAGTCCCGGATGCCCAGGTTATGAAGATCTGCACAGACTTCGTTCTCATAAGAGTCATGAGTTGTAGGACATGAAGTATCGATAACGATGACATAGTCACGGTCTTTAATAGACGCTATCGCGCTTGTGCTAAGCATTGTGGAGTGATTATCCCAGTAGCGGGCGAATCCGGTATGCTGCATGTCATGATAGACAGTTGCTTTAATTGCATTAGGAGGCGAAGCGTTGGGAATAAATTCGACCAGGCCGGTTTCAGCATTAACTCGTGATTGCCCGAATACAAGGTCCGTTTCCGGATTGAAAATTACATCCCGACCGTTTAATACAGAGTTTTCTTCTGCATATTCAGTTGCAATTTCTTTGGCATTACTGATCGAGAGGTTTGTGTCTGGGTCTCCAAGTTCCTGAATAGCTGCCAGAGCTACTGAATCTGCAGTTCGTTGCAATTGAGTGCGGTCCACCGTAAGTAGCCCGACATCAATCGTCAGCATGATAAATGCCATGAACATTGGAAGCAGCAGGGCAAAAAGCACCATAATATTTCCGCGACGTTCCGTCTTCCGGGAATAGCCTACTGCCTTGATTATTTGGGAGCGATCCATCTGATTTCTCTGTAGTTTTCGCATTGTGTCCCCCCCTTGTGTCAGTTCGATCTGCTGAGACAGGTTGCGAATTGAGACGGTTATCCTCCCCCGGAACTTAACTCGCTATTACAACCTCCGGTAACGCTAGTTTGAAAAAGAGACAGAGGTAGGAAAAAAAAATGAGAAAACTCCCATTTTTTATATCCCGGTTTACTTTCACCGATTGGTACTGGAAGGATGGTTGTAACAAAAATTCGGGATGAAAATGCAATTCGTAATATTTTTGGAGAACATGGAGATCTAAATTTAAGATTAGCTGCCCAGGTATAAATACTGAGCTATGTTCGAATGAGTAAAACAGCTGATGTGAAAAGTAAATGCTTGGAAAAAGGGTGCTGCCATGAGAAGATTTCGAAGAGAAAATGATCAATCGAACCAGGCCTCTCGGCTGGGAGCCGCTTTGGTTGAAATGGCAGTGGTCATGCCTGTATTTGTCCTCTTTTTGCTGGGGACAATTGAACTTGGTCGGGCGATGATGCTCAGTCAGTTGATAACAAATGCTGCAAGAGATGGGGCACGAGTTGCAGCGGCAGAGGGATCGACCAATGGTACTGTCGAAGCAGCCGTAGAGGATTTCCTCTCTGAAGCAATGGGACTCGACGCCGACGATATTACTGTTGAAATCTCGGTCACCGCCGGTCCCGGAAACCCGGATCCTGGAGATGATGTAGAAGATGCTCTTCAGGGAGACAAGTGCGTCATTAAAGTCAGTGTTCCTTTTGACAGAGTGACTCTGACCAAGCCGAAGTGGCTTAGCGATAAAAATCTTACCGGATTTTGTGCGATGCGGCGAGAATGGTAAATCGAACTGCAGCATCCACTACTTCATTTTCAGCTTAATCTTCGAGCTTTATTCAAAAGCGTTCTCCCCTGCTGGTGGGCAAAATATTTCAGCAGAACTCCTCCATTCAAGGGACAGGAGCATTCCGACCATGCCAGGGCGACCTGAATTGTTTCTACCAGAGATGCCTCTGTTACTTCTTCACTCAGAAAAGTAGTGGACCTTCAGGTCATGTTTTCCAGAGAGGCATAATCTTACCACAATATCGTTCTTATTCCATATTTGAAAAGAACGATACTGCCTTACCTCTCGCGCCGCTGCATTCCTCTCGAAGTTCCATCTGCTCATGAATCCTTCTGAAGAGACTTCTTTTGTAAATCTGTCAGGCTGGATTTATGGTTGGCCAGTAGTTAGTTTTACCTGCACACAAATAAAGAACGCTTTGCCGTACCTTTCAATTTTTTTCGACATTTGAGGATTAAGAATAATTAATATGGAAACAATTCGCTGGGGAATTTTAAGCACGGCAAAAATCGGAACCGAGCAGGTGATTCCTGCCATGCAAAATGCTGTAGATTGTGAAGTAACGGGAATCGCCTCAAGAAATGCAGAAAAAGCTGCTCAGGCTGCCAGCCGGTTGGGCATTGCGAACAGTTTTGGCTCTTATGAAGAACTGCTTGCCAGTTCTGAAATCGATGCCATATATAATCCGCTTCCTAATCATATGCACGTCGACTGGTCAATCAAAGCTCTTCAGGCGGGCAAACATGTATTATGCGAAAAGCCTTTGGGACTGGATGTGGCTGATGCAAACCGGCTTGTGGATGCCGCAGCTGCCCATCCGAAATTAAAAGTGATGGAAGCATTCATGTACCGCCATCATCCTCAGTGGCAAAAGGCGCGAGAGTTGGTGTCATCGGGAGAACTTGGCAGAATTTGTACCATCAATTCTGTTTTCTCTTATTACAACCGCGATCCGGGAAACATCCGCAATCAGCCCGGCATTGGTGGCGGCGGGTTGATGGATATCGGTTGCTATCCGATTTCCCTGTCCCGCTTTCTGTTTGAAGCAGAGCCGCAAAGAGTGATCGGAACCGTCGAATTCGATCCCGATTTCAAAGTCGATCGACTCGCTTCAGCAATTCTCGATTTCGGCACCGCGACTGCAACTTTTTCCTGTTCAACACAAATGGTGCCTTATCAGCGAGTCAATATATTGGGGACAGAAGGTCGTTTTGAAATCGAAATCCCCTTCAACGCCCCGGTTGATCGTCCCTGTCGAACTTGGCTTCAAAAAGGAGAAGATATCGAAACAATCGATATCCCGATCTGCAACCAGTACACGATTCAGGCGGAACTGTTTGCTCAGGCAATCCTGAACGATACTCCGGTTCCAACACCACTTTCCGATGCCATTGGCAACATGAAAGTGATAGAATCGATCCTGGAAAGTGCTGAGAAAAACGAATGGATCGAGATAAAATAGCTTCACGATCACTCATCATACCTCTAAAATAAAGCACTGCTGGGTGTAATCTTCAATAACGAACAGGTATTAACAGGTCATCTACAAGCATGAAAATTTCGGGTAATAATAGCTGGACAGTAGTTTTCCTCCTGCTGCTCTGTGTGGGGATGTTGCAGGGATGTGGCTCAGAGTCTGAGGAGAAAAGCCCCGAGGCAAAACAAAGTTCTCAACCGGTAAAGCAGGGCAAAACAACTTCGAACGATGCCTCCGGCAAGACTGCCCAATCGAGCGAGAAAGCTTCTGATTCGTCGTCAAAAGATACAGAGCAGAAGTACGTGGATGGCATCCCTTACGATGTCTTTTTTGATCGCCCGTTACAAATTGCAGCAGATGGCACGATGCTGGCAGATAACAAGTCGGCATCAACAGCAACCCCCGATAAAACACCTGAGAAGATGACAGAACAGACTCCGGAATCGTCGACAAACAAAGGGGCCCAAACGGCTGCCAGTTGGGATAAGTACATCAGCGAAGAAATGCTTCAGGGGGAAATTAAACGGATTCGCAACAAGTTGAATTCCAAATTGAATTCCGTGGGAAACTTCAATCGGGAATTACTTTCGATTCAAATTGATGCAGCCACACTGGCCGCATTGGCTGCAATTGTGCCCGACCATAGCGGAAAATTCACTTGGAAAGAGAAGGCAAAATATGTGCGGGATTTCGCCACTGAAATTGCAGCCGCAGCTGAAAATCGGGGACGCCCCGCGTTCGAAAAAGCGGAGAAACCATTTTTGAATATCATCGAAATTCTCGACGGTGGCACCCCGGCGGAACTCCCTGATGCCGAAGACAAAGCCGACTTCAGCGATGCTGCAGACCGCAACCTGTTGATGAAAAACATCAAAGAAAAACAGGACTGGATTCGCACAACCATCAGCGGCGAATCAGAATTAAAAAGCAACCAGGAAGATCTCCTGCCCAAGGTTGCTCTGCTGGCTGCTCTTGGGAAAGTTACCAGCCAGGAAGATTATGTGTTCGCTGACGAAGAAAACTATCAGAAATACTGCAAAGACCTTATCGAAGGCAGCCTGATGATGACTGAAGCGACCAAAGAAGAAGACTACACAAAATTCGAAAAAGGTTTCGCCCTGTTCAACAAAAGCTGCAACGACTGCCACCCGGAATATCTCAATAATTAGCTCCGCAGACGCCACGGACCACCCGCCAGATGGATGCGCCATGTGCTTTCGTTTTTTTTGTACGTCCAATAAGAATGGAATCCACATGGCGCGTACATCTTGTCGTTGCACGACCCAACCGCAAAAAGCGGATGGGCCACCCGCGTCTGCTTACCCGCTGCAATTGACAAAGTAAAAATTCCAACCAAACCGAATCACTCCCCCGACACCTCATTAAGAAAAAAAACGATTCGCCATAACTCCAATCACACCAACCAACAGTGCCATTCGGGTCAGGTCTCTTTTATATCGCTATATCGCCGCTTTATCCCGCACAAAAGAGACCTGACCCCTTTCTTTCCACTCAATACGAAAATACCCTAACTCCCCCATTTTCCGAGTTATTTACCAAGCCAGGCAAAGGCCCGGAACAACTGGTTCATTCTGATAGCCAGAACTAAAATCAAGAACTCACCGGGTATGCGTAGCAACGAGATGTTCGCGCCATGTCGGTTTCTTATTCGTTCGAAGCACATTTG
>WFOZ01000312.1 GCA_015487825.1 Planctomycetaceae bacterium | reverse complement strand
GGCTACCCTGATTGCCATTAAACGAATAATTGTCTCTTCTTTCGTGGTTTTCGTTTCTTTCGTGGTTTTAATCCCTGTTTGGTTCCGGCTATGCCGGGTTAGGAACAGTCCCGAAATAACTTCTCTATTTTAATGGATTCAATTTGTAGAGTGCGTTGTGACGCACCTTTTTCACTGGTGGCAAACCGCTGAATAGTTGCTATTGGAATTCTGCAAATAAAAAAGCCACGCACAGAATATATGCGTGGCTCGGATTAGAATCACGGTAGGTTACAAACCGGGAATTTATTACTACTGCATCCTCAATTTAAGATCTGAAAAGGGACTACTCGAATTTCTGAAGCTCAAATTGTGCGGAGCGATAAGCAGAAAGATAAGATGCCTTTGTTTCCAGACATTTTATAAAATACGCCTTTGCTGCCTGGGCATCACCACCCGCAGAAGTCCGCAGGCCGATAAAGTAGTATCCTTCACATTTCTGAGCTGTAGCAGCCTTTGCGTCTTCCGGATTTACTTTCCCCAACATTGTGCTTTCATCAATTTTACCCATTAAATACAGGGTAAGAAGATCAATCCAGTCACGTTCTTCGACTGGCTTTGCAACCGTTCCGGCAAAGCGTTTGTTAGCCTGCTCTGCCTGCCCGGAGAGAATCATCGAGGCATAAGTCCACGGATCCAGGAAACGCATCTTGCTGTTGATGTTAATCGCCTGATCAAATTCGGTGAACGCTTCAGGATATTTTTTCAGGAAGAAGTAGGCGAATCCAAGATCGGCATGTGTCATTGGATTTTTGGGGAATATTTCGATTGCCTTTTTGTAATCTTCAATTCCAGCCTGTGCATTCCCCTGACGAAGTCTGGCGTTTGCTCGTAATGCCAGAACAGAAGGATTATCCGCCTGTAATAACAAAGCAGTCGTGAAATCTTTTTCAGCTTCTGCCGCTCGTCCCAACTCCATCAGCATATAGCCATGATTGATGTGAGCGACGAAGAATTTCGGTTCCAACTGAGTCGCTTTGGCAAAATCAGCCAACGCATCCTCTTTTCTGTCAAGTTGCTTAAAGAACATCCCACGGTTGTTGTATGCAACGGGCATCTCAGGATGCGATTCAACAAATTTATTGAAAGCAGCCAATGCCTCGTCGTTATTGCCGGACATTGCATACGTATCTGCCATCGCGGTAAGCGATGGGATATGTTTGGGAGACAAATTCAATGCAGCTTTAAAGTCTCGAATTCCCAGATCAATGGTGTCATTCAATTGCAGATTTGCCAATCCACGCTGATAAAGAATGTTCGCACGGTCTTCATCAGACATTTCCAGGCGGTCGATAATTTGTGTTGCCACGTTGATACTGTCCTGGGCGTGTTTTGTCTGATCTTCGATCATGGACAGGTTCGTCATTCCAAACAGGTAAGGCAGGTAGTAACCAGGCTGTTTCGATTTTGTGGCACCAATCGATTCACGTGCATCAGCTACGCCATCGCGAATCATTGCAGCGTTACCAGTCTGGATCCCTAATTCCACGCGAGAACTGGCACGAATATGGAGTGCTTTGCCCTGCTTGGGGTTGGTTTTCAATACTTGATCTGCCAGCGCAATTGCCCGGTCATACTGACTGGACTGATAGGCAGACATCGCCTGGTCGAGTGTTTGACTCTGTTCCTGAGAGAGGCTCACCGTTTGAGCTGAAATTTCCTGTGCGGAAATTGAGGGAACAACAAAGATCCCCAGGCAGCCACAAGTTGCAAGCAGCAAATTAATGGGGTGGAGTGTCAATTGATCTAGCACGTCTATTCCTTCCTTAGAATTTCTTTATTACTGCCTTTTTCAGGCAGGCACATGGCCATAATTCGCCATTTGGCGAAACCGGTTCGAACTTCAGTTGTAATTAACACCTCAAAGTTATTTCCGGGTGGTAATGTAGAAAAGCCTGATCCTCACTGATCATTCCTGTCTATTGACAACTGAAACGAGCATTGTCTCCCTTTGTATCAATGCTGTATGGTGATAAGCAGGAGAATTTGCGTCAATGTCAGTTTTTAAGAAAAAGAGGACTTCTTCCTGTTTTCAGAAATTTTGGTTTTGATATATCATTGTGAATATTCAGCCAGAGAGATATTTTATTGAAACCTGAAACATTGAACCAATCCCCGATTCGAATTGCGTTTGTGATCCCCACACTTGATCAGTCCGGGGCGGAAAAGCAACTTTCGCTGTTGGCGAGTGGCTTATCCACAGAAAAATACGAACCTCTTGTAATTGCGTTGAATCGTGGAGGTCCTTACGCAAAAACTCTTCGCGAAGCGGATATTCCTGTCAAAATTCTCAACAAACGCCTGCGATTCGATCCTGTTGCCCATCGGCGTCTATCGGCTACTCTGGACGAATTCAATCCGGATATTGTCCATTCCTGGCTCTTTTCAGCAAACTCTCATGTGAGATTGCTCAAAAAATCACGAACTAAATGGAAGTGCATTGTTTCGGAACGCTGTGTTGATTCCTGGAAATCGGGCTGGCAACTCTGGCTTGATAGAAAACTGATGCCACGGACTGATGCTTTGATTGCCAATTCAAACAGCGTGGCAGAATTTTATGCGAAATTTGGTCTTCCGCCACAATCATTACACATCATTAATAACGGAATTTCTATACCACAAGCTCTCTGTGAGGAGCAAGGCAGGCAGCGGCGCAATGAATGGCTCGGGAAATGGAGTCTGCCTGCTGATGCTTTTATTATTGGATTTGCCGGACGTCTTGCCCCCCAGAAACAATTGAAAACATTGCTCTGGGCAGCGCATCTTCTCAAAATTGCCGACGCTCGAATTCATGCGGTTTTTGCAGGAAATGGCCCGGAACGGGGTGATCTTCAGGAACTGGCCAAAAGTTACGAAGTCGATTCACACGTTCGTTTCATCGGGCACCAAAGTAATATCAATCAGTTTCACCGTCAGTGTGATGCGTTCTGGCTGGCAAGCGAGTACGAAGGGCAATCTAACAGCCTGATGGAAGCGATGGCGCATGGCGTGCCTGTGGTTGTTTCAGAAATTCCAGCAAATCTGGAATTAGTGACTAGCGAAGAAACAGGATTGACGGTTCCACTTGGCGACAGTGCTGCGTTTGCAAAACAGATTCGCAGACTCCTCAACGATTCCGAACTCTCTCAAAAATTAGCTCAGCAAGGACGCCGTTTTATTCAGGAAAACCGATCCATTGAATCAATGATTCAAAAGCATGACCAACTCTATCAAACACTTCTCAGCCGTTCCCCGTAGGTAGGTTGGACATTCCAGCTTGGCTTGTTTCTTATTCCCTGTTTAGCAGAAATTATTGAAATCCGGCATGTGTGGTATTACTGGTGCATTATGGACAGCTGCCGAAGTTGCGGTTTCGAAAGACGAACTGCGAAGGATGAGCGATGTGCTTACCCATCGCGGGCCGGATGCGCAAGGGCAATATTGGCATCAGGGGAGTTCGGTTGGAGTAGCGTTGGGGCACCGACGTTTATCGATTATCGATTTACAGCAGGGGCAACAGCCGATGTCCAACGAGGATGGATCGATTCAACTCGTCTTCAACGGCGAAATTTATAACTACCGCGAACTGCGAAAATCGTTGCTTGCTCAGGGAGTGCAATTTCGCACCGCTTCCGATACCGAAGTCCTTTTGCGCCTTTACGAACAGAAGCAGGAAAAATGCCTGGATGAACTG
>WFOZ01000311.1 GCA_015487825.1 Planctomycetaceae bacterium | reverse complement strand
TCGGCTATTTTCTATTGAAATTGGCTTCAAACAGAACCGAAACATCGGGGAAAGGACTCGCAACTTACGCAACAAGGTACTGCTGCGTCAACACAAGATTTTTTCAATGTCTTCTTTGCAAATACTGCTTTTCGTTTCCCGCCTGTTGAACCAGTCTGCTTGGTTTTTTGTAACTATTCAGCACTGGATGGCTGGGGGCAAATTGTCGGACGTGTTGAGAACAATTGACGATGGCGCCAGGCGACAATTTGCCCCCAGAGAGTATGGGGTTTCCTGTTCTGGGGGCAAATTGTGCGGAATTCCTCTGGACATTCCAACCTTTCCAATAACAATCTGCCCCCAGCCATCTTCCGCTGAGTAGTTACGTTTTTTCTTTGAAATGGGATTTTGTTATTCAGATTCAGAATGGTGAAAATAGGAAGTATAGGGCGACAGGAGGCACTGAGGGCAGGGTGAATGTCTCCCGAAGCTTTTCCATTTCTGCAAAATTTCGGAAATAAAGCGAACAGGCTTGCCAATTTTCGGCTCGCATGGTAACAATTCTCGCCTTGCCTTGTGGGACGGATCCTGCAGGGTTTGCTGGTACCTTCCAAAGTGCCACGGCAGCATAATTTTCTGTTTCTCAATTGATCGAAAGTCTCAAGGATGAGTTGTCTCGCGATCTACCACCCCGGTGATTTTGTCCATGATGAAGTTCCCGTCACGATCCCTTTTCCCGGAATTCATAAAATTCGGGAACACTCTGTCCAGAACGATGTAGTTGAACGGGCAAAACTTGTTCACGCCAATCGCTGTTGTCAGCAATGCGGTTCTGTTGCAGTCTCCAGCATCGAACTGAATGACGCCCTGCTTAATGCATCTCTACAGCCAATTCCCGGATCTGCAACAATTGTCGCCTTTCGCTGTAACGGTTGTTATCATGAATGGCCTGCAAAACGATAATTTACCGGTCCGTGGCGAAAAGAGATCTAATGCAAAAATTCGTTCGATGCTTCAAGTTGGCGATTTGTCTGCTTCTGTTTCATTCCAGTTTCCAAAATTTATCTGCAGCAGACTGGTTGCAGATACTGGGACCGGATCGAAATGGTATTGCTGCCTCGACTGAAAAAATAATTCTGAACCGGAAAAAATCCGAGCCTGAACTGCTCTGGCAAAAACCGGTTGGAAGCGGTGTGGCCGGGGTAGCAGTCAGTGGCAAAACGGTGATCCTGTTTCATCGTCTCGAAGATAAAGAGCATGTTGTTGCCTTTGATAAAGTTTCCGGAGAAAAAAAATGGGAACGTTCTTTTGCAACAACTTACGTTGCCCGGATTGTTCCCGATAATGGCCCGCTTTGCGTACCTGTCATTTCCGGAAACAATGTGATTGTTTTTGGTGCTTCTGGCGGACTGCACTGCCTGAAGCTTCAAACCGGAAAAGTAAACTGGTCGCGAGAAACACATCAGGACTTTAAAGCGGATGCCGGCTATTTTGGAGCAGGCAGTTCTCCCATTGTTATTGGCAACCTGGTTCTTGTGAATGTAGGTGGATTTCGGCAAGAGGCTGGTGTTGTCGCTTTTGATCTGCAGAGCGGGAAAACCGTTTGGAACAAAGGTGCCTGGAAGCCGAGTTATTCTTCTCCCGTTTTAACGACTTACCGTGGTCAGCCGCTTGTTATTTTTGTTACCAGAGAGCAGAGCGTTGGTCTGCATCCGCAAACGGGAACGCAGCAGTTTTCATTTCATTTTGGGCAGCGGGGCCCGACGGTTAACGGTGCCAATCCTGTCGTGATGAATGGTCATCTGTTTTTGACTGCCAGCTATGGCATTGGCAATGTCTGGGCAAAAATTGAACCTGATAAATTAACGGTTGTTCGTGAAGGTCTTAAACCGCTTGCGTCTCAGTACACCACTCCCATTCGTGTTGAAAATTCACTTATTGGAATTGACGGGCGGCAAGATGGAGGGACGAGTGATCTTGTTTGCTTCGATCCCGCAACAGGGAACGAACATTGGCGTGAATCAGATTTTGGTTACGCTTCAATTATAAAAGTGGGTTCTTATTTGTTAATTGTAAAGACTGATGGAAACCTGATTATCGCCGATGCATCTTTGAAGAGTTACAAAGAACGCAATCGCATGCAGCTAAGCAATTCGACAATTCGTGCACTGCCTGCTTTTTCCGAAGGCAAAATATATATTCGTGACGAAAAGCAGTTAAAGTGCTATAATCTATCGGACAGACCGTAGCCATCTTTTTCTTCAGGGTATATTCCGTAATGTCACTTTTTTCCAATAATCTGCTGCCGGTTGCTTTGTGCATTCTGGTTCAGATCGCTTCAGGATGCTCACAAACAGAACCACCCGCTGCTACAGATACAAACGCAGGTTCAGAACATAAAACTCCTGTTGAGTCTCTCGATAAAGGCAATTTATCTAATGCACAAGCCTCTGAGAAAGAGATAAATTCTGGTGACGATCTACCAGTGATCACCTTTGGTGGTGGCTCTTCGAATCCCCTTTCCAAAGTTCAAGACAATTCAGAAAAAGAATCGTCAGTATCTGAAGCTGAGACCATTATAGCTCATCTAAAAGAACTGCAGGTTTTGCTTGGCACGTGGCGCGGGATTACCAAAAAAACTTATGGAGGTTTCAAGGCTGTTGATCAAACCAGATGGGTCTGGGATTTTCAGACAGTTCCTGCCCAACCCGCACTGGTGATGAGTTCCGGCAAAAGCCCGTACTTCCGGCAGGCTCGTATGACTTTTCTTCCAGCCAGTAATCAGTATCAATTGAGTTTGTCTGACACTCAGGGAAAAACGACGACTTATCTGGGGAAATTTACTGTCCCAATTGAGGATATTCAAGGAGACGATAAAACTCCTCAACGAACTTTCAAACTTGAATTTACACAAACGAGTCCTTCAGAAGATAAGGCAACACGGTTTGTATTCAATCAGAAAAACAATAACCGTTATTTGCTGGAATACTACCGGCAACGCGGAGCCGATGATCGTTTCTTTCGTGTCGACACTGTCTCCACACAACGCGAAGGAACTTCTTTCGCATTGATTGATGAAGGGTATGGCAAAAAAACATGTATCATCTCCGGCGGCCTGGGCACAACTACGGTTAGTTATCAGGGGATAACTTATTACGTCTGTTGCTCCGGTTGTAAAGCAGCATTTGAAGAGGATCCTGAAAAATGGATAGCCCGAGCCAAAATGCAGAAGAAATAAACTCGGCAAACCAAAGCGGCAACCTGACTTACTGCAAAATCACTCATCACTGAATAGTTACGTTGAGTCTTACTTTTTTGGGCCTTCAGCCAATAAGAAAAAGTATTGAAATTACTGGCACATAGAATCCGGTAGAGTAATATAATTTTTATTAGCGTAAATGCGATAGCGGTTTCAATCGGTGTGCTGCAGTTTGAGAACGGCTTGCAGCATGTCGGCCGGGAGGCGAGCCTGTAGTTTGAGCCAGACTCCGGTAATGGGATGAGCCAGTTCAATTCGGGCAGCGTGGAGCGCGTGACGACTCAGGCC
>WFOZ01000310.1 GCA_015487825.1 Planctomycetaceae bacterium | reverse complement strand
GTTGAAGGTTGTTCTTGAAACGCATCTGGCGGATGCCGCCCGCGGGGTCATTCGATCTTTATACGAATCGATTCAGTGTAGCGAGCATGTCAGCTCTCCCGAAAAAACGACCTCAGACTGGACACCGGCTCACACTAAAGTCAACAATATTGAAAAACCTGACTCGGAGTAGCCACAATCTGAGAATGAATCGGCTGGCTGCGCTCAATCCTATTTTTGAAAGATCGTGTGCCACGACTCTCAGAGATGTGGCACACAATTTATAGTTCGTCTCTTCTTCGTGTTTTTCGTATCTGATATTGCTCAGCATATCTACAGTTTCAACAAAGAGTCATCCAGTATGAATGATCTTACGCAACAGACTTTGGCGTTCAAATTCCATTGGCTAAACGACCAGGGTCAGCCAACATCGATGATGCGGAAGAAAGGGCACTTCGAGGGAGAGACCGTGACTCTCGAAGAGGCAGAGATTCCCGCGGCAGTGATTGTTGAATCTGCAGTTCGCGAGAATAAAATGGCGATTACTGCAATTGCAGCCGATGAACAGGAAGAGTATGTCACGATGCTGATTCAGCTCCCTTCCAAAAAAGTAGCGGAGGAACTTAAAAAACGAATCGATCTGGCTCGCAGTGCAGCCTGGGCCAGACATCATCGCAAAGCTCTTGAAGATAAAGGATTGGGCCACACATTCAGACAGGAACAGTGCCCCCGATGTACTGCTACACTTATCCTGAGCGACATGCCCGAATCGCCTCAGTTATATTGTCACTTCTGCGATTCTCTTTCGACAATCGATCCGGGGGCAGATCCGATTTCGCAGGAACGTGACTTGCGCCTCTGCGAAGAATGTGGCATGTATACCAGACCGCAGAAGTTTACGATTTTTTACTTTTACTTCCTGCTGGTTGTTTACGGATTTTCTTCCCGCTCGACGTGGCGTTGCCCACCCTGCATGAGAGGGGAAGCCTGGAAGATGCTTTTTGGAAATCTGATTTTTGTACTTGGTGTTCCTACCGCGATCTGGCAACTGGCTCGCTCCTATGGCGGCTCTTCGGTTGGCGGACCGTTCAAAGGGCTCGATACCGGAAACATCAAAGCTCGAAAAGGCGATCTGGCAGGAGCACTCGAAAGTTATCGTACCATTCTTGGCAAGGTCCCTGTTTCAGCCGGCGTGAAATACAATCTCGGAATGGCGCTGCTGGCACAGGGGAATAAGGAAAAAGCAGCCGACTCTTTTGAATTGGCGTTACAGGATTGTACAAACTATGTTCCTGCCTATGGTCAACTTTGTCATCTTCTGCAGGAGCTGGGAGAAACCGAGCGGCTGAAAGAACTGGCACAGATGTGGGCAACCGAAACCGAGGAAGAACCAGAGCAAAATAATCTGCCCGAACCGGACGAGCAGTAAAGATTATCTCCTCTTTGAACAGACATTCGATTAAAACGATTATGGAAAACTCTTATGCGATTATTATTCTGCTTCCGATTCAGTATGATTGTTGCCAGCGTGATGCTGATCGCTTCAGAGGCATCTGTAGCCCGGGCTGATGCGCCTGCTAAACGACCCAATATCATTTTGGTGATGGCAGACGATCTGGGCTGGTCAGATATCGGTTGCTATGGCGGCGAAATAAAGACTCCTCATATTGACTCGCTCGCCCAAGCTGGTTTGAGATTCACGCAGTTTTACAACAACGCAATTTGCGGACCGACTCGGGCTTCGCTGCTCACGGGGTTGTACTGTCAGCAGGTTGGGCACCGTGGAGATCGCTGGAACGAACCGAAAGATTTCACCAAATGTGTTCTGATTGGCGAAGTCCTTCAACAAGCCGGGTATCAGACAATGATGGTTGGCAAATGGCAGGGGCGGGACCTGGCGTTGGACCGAGGCTTCGACCGTTTTTTCGGCCCGATGTGTCAGGCAAAAATCAGTTACTTCCATGAAGTCCAGGAAAATCCCTACTACCTGGATCGCAAACGGATCGAGTTGCCGAAAGACTTTTACCTGACCGAGGCTCTTAACAACCACGCTCTTGGTTTTTTGAAAGAGAGCATCACCGAAGACAAACCTTTTTTTCTTTACGTGGCCCACATTGCACCGCACTGGCCATTGCACGCGCGTGAAGCTGACATCGCCCCTTATCGAAAACAGTATCTCACCACAGGCTGGGATCAAATTCGGGCACTGCGATTCGAACGTCAACGCCGCGAGGGAATTGTGCCAGATCAATGGAAGCTTTCTCCAAGACCGAAAGGAATTCAGGATTGGAATGCCGACAAACAGAAAAACTGGCAGGCAGAACGAATGGCTGTGTACGCTGCGCAAGTTGCGTTGATTGATCGTGGACTTGGTCAGCTTCTTCAGGCAGTTAAAGAAGCTGGTGAAGAAGAAAATACTCTTGTTATGTTTCTCTCCGATAACGGTGCTGCCCCGAATGGCGGCCTGGCTCCGACGAACAGAGGTTTC
Organism: Planctomycetaceae bacterium; assembly: GCA_015487825.1. Taxonomy (GTDB): domain Bacteria; phylum Planctomycetota; class Planctomycetia; order Planctomycetales; family Planctomycetaceae; genus Rubinisphaera. The sequence continues at coordinate 8 of WFOZ01000310.1, read as the reverse complement.
GGTTTCTC
>WFOZ01000309.1 GCA_015487825.1 Planctomycetaceae bacterium | reverse complement strand
GTACAAAATAAAGTCAGCCTGCTTGAGACATTCGAACCCTCTGAGCGAAATTAAACCGGGATCACCAGGGCCAGCTCCAACCAGATAAACTTTGCCAGCACAAGTAGTCATTCAATCTCCATTCGTTTCTTGTCACCTAATCAATATATTGCTGTGCAAATGTGGCAGGACGCATTACGAAGCACGCTGCATGCTCCGATGATAATCCTTCTTTCGGAAAAGCAGGAAGTTATTTCAGGACGATTCCTTATCTGTATAACTCTGCCAGTTAATGAGGCAGGAGGCAGTCAGGTTGATCAGCATTGCTACACTGTTCAGGATTTCTGTCAGCTTGTGATAAAACGGAAAATCCTGTGGACGAGGGGAGCCCAGCGGAGTAAGCATCGCCTCCAGGGGCAAGTAAACCCAGAAGTAATCAACGATCAGGATGCTCAGCGAAATTGCAATTAGTACGCTAAAGAGTTTACAGATTTTTCCCTGTGAAAGAACCCAACAGACCACCCCGGCAGCCAGGCCTGCCGCAAGTAAAACAAATGTGAAGGCGTAATAAATGGGAAATCTCATTAGAACCAGGCCATCCAGCACGATACTTTCAAACTGTCCGGAAATAATTTCGAAAACAGTAAGCACGACAAACAGGACAGCAGCACCGAACCAGGATGTAATTGTGAATCTTGCGAGAAACAGAGAGAGTTTCAACATGGCTATTCATATCTAGCGGAAATAATAATTAAGATTGGCAGGCCTGAATGGGATCATTCTGTCGGGCATATTTTCATATCGGCACAGAGAGCTATGCTAGCGGTAAAACGGTTGAGAAACGTTGCCGGTCCCTTGAGTGCGCGGGGAAGGCGGGTTTATCTCTGGGCGGGTTACCTGTTGAACGTGAGGAGCCGGGTAATCGCACTGGGCCAGTAATCTGGGGCGAAAAATGACCAGAATTATTAGCGGCAAATACCAGAGAACATAAACTCCACCAAGCTGAGGATACCAGAACTGTGTAAAAACGATGATCGCAGCGTTGTAGGAGAGTAATACTTCCAGCGTTTTTTTCCAGGGCCAGGCGGTTAAGGTAATCACCATCAACGCAAACGCGACCATCACCGGAATTCGATAAGCAGGATGAAGTGAATTCCAGAATCCCTGTTCTCCCGTTCCTCCTTCAAAGCTAAGCAGACGGATATCGATACGGTTAATCGTCTGCTGGGTGAACGTGTAGGTATCTGGAGTAATTAAGGCGACCGAGCCTGCAAGGATCGCTGCGACAATTGCAATTCCGGAGAAAAACCGCAAGGAGCGTTTCCATCCAAAAAATGAAGCCCAGACTGGTAGCAAAAATACAGGGAAAAACATGGAGCCACAGGCAGCTCCCATCAAAATTCCGGCAATCAGCGGACGAGTGTAGCTGGCAATGGCCCAAATGATAAAAGCGCATGGCAACACCTGGTTCACTTCACAAACGACGTACGAAGTGCAAGGCATTAACAGATAGATAGTAGCCATCGCAATGCCTTGCGTTTTATCATGAAAATGATAACGGCCAATCCAGTAGAGTCCCGAAATTATTGCGATATGTGCCAGGATTGCCAAAGTTCTGGCAGCGGTTTCTTCAACAATCCCAAATCTGACTGATGAGTCATTAGAAATCGAATAACCGGAAAACAGCCGCGATGTGGTCGCCACTGTCCCTCCCAGCAATGATGCCGTGGGACCGGCTTCCTCCGGTTCGGTAGCTTCATTTTTTGATGGGTTGGGAATTACTGTTTTATCAGGTGTTCCGGGGGCTGCAGCAGCCTGAATTATTTTTTCCCCCTTCATCACCGTCGTGACGGTTCCCGGGTCTGCCGGCCGTGTGATTGACTCGGTCATCAGAAATGCAAAGGCACAAACTCCCAGAAAAGTCATCCCCGGCGAAATCAGATTCGGATCGATACGAGCACGCTTGGTCAGATAACGGTCCAGCAACAGGCGTATTGTCCAAAAGGTTGTACTCAGGAACAAAAAAGTATAGCCGGCAGAATACCCTTGCTGGGAGCGAACCAGCAGGATTCCAGGCGAAAGGGTAAGCAGCAGCAGCAGGTCAAAATTGCGCAGCGACCATGTCCGGCGAAAGCGATAAAACACGGCGATAATTAACATCGACGAGAGATACAGCCAAGCCGTCTGAGAAACTTCGTAACCAGTTAAAATTGCATCCATAAAGCCAGCTCACGCTTTTGGACATAACACAGCCCATGTGTCCGGAATAAACCAGACAGAAAAATCTTTGACACGAACGTATTAGTGAAAGAAGTGAAAACCTCAGATTATTATTGACCACATGATTGCATCAAGATAGCAAATCACCCGTTTATCATAGCATATCGTGAACCAAAAGGAAGCTGTTGTCCTGTTTGAAGCACCAGAATCGCCTATGGGCCAGCAATTTCAGTAAACAGAAGAGGTCCCCCTATTTCTCTTGGCTTCCCTATACTTACTTTGCGGAAGTGGCCTGGCGGCATCCCATCTGCAGTATTTGAAATAATTTTCCAATAACTTATCAGAATCTTTTGAAATGTCTTGGCTCAATTTCAATTTGTTATAGAATGAAAGATGCAGGGAAGAGCAAAGGAAAGGCACTGAGGATTTGAGATGCTTGGTTATTCTTTTGGAGAAGGAGTTTCACTATGGAAGAGCGAGAAAAGGAACAATACGCAACGGAATGGTGTTCAAAAGAGTGCTGCTGTGGCGATTTTGCTGAGTACGATTTCTCGGATCGCAAAGACCACCTGGTCGAGAAAGATCTGGCTCGCCACCTGGAATCACAACCGGATGTAGAATTTGACAATCTGGTTGTGCGTAGAATCTCGGGCGATACAGTCTGTCTTGAAGGGGTCGTTCATTCAGAATGCGACTGCCGGGACATTAAAGACTATGCCAAGGCATTGTATGGTGTCGATCGAGTCATCAATCGCCTGGTAACGCGTCCCGCATCAGCGGAGCAAGAGACAGCCTTTCCAGCCGACGAAGACGTAACGATAAGTGACTGGCGATAGCTTTCAGTTTTTAACGCATCACTTCGCAGAAGCCCGGTTTATTGTTCACCGGGCTTTTTTCTATAAAGGCGACGGTATCGCCAGGGCAGGTAGCACTGCCCGACGATGAAAAATGGGTGGTACACTCAGATCGTAACGGGTGAATAATTAAAGGTGTCATTCAGTCGCATAGGCACTCGCTCACTATTCGTGGGGAACTCCATTCACCACCGTCACGCAAATCACACCGTGCCGGTGTGAATACGGCCTACAACCTCGAAGTCCAACTAAATCATACCTACCACGTTGGCAACAACGGCGCGATGGTGGATAATAGCGGCACGTGTGCGGATGAACGCGGTGTTGTCAAGGTGAGAATCCCAAAATCGTCATTTGACAAATTGAATACATTTGATGATGTCATGGTTGACACTACCACTTTGAGGGCGGGAACTTTAACAATCCCTTCTGAACTATTGAACTACGTCAATCCACAAATTATTCCTGTGAGGCATGAATTTAATGGTATGGACCATCCCTTCAAAAATTAAATTTTTTTCTCCTTCGAAAGTGGCTCCCATGGTCCACACTGTTTCATCGGGATTTACTTGTAGTTTTAATATCGACGGAATATTAAATTCTTGTGCTATTTTTTCAAATAAGGATGAGATTTATGAGTTTGAAAAGAACTATCTTGTCTTTATATCAGTTATCACAATAGATAATTATCCGCCTGAATGCCTTTCTGTTGGTAGTCATTTTCACTTAAATGGGGCATCAGTAAAAATTGCAGAAGGAGAGATACTCGAACCTATTTTTGAAGAGTCTCAAAAGGACTATTTTGAGCGGACATCCAATGATTGCCAAACATACTTCTGACTAATCCAATATTTTTTCAAGCGGGTAGCCAGCAGCGAGTGGCGAACAGCTACGCAAAGCCAACGGCACTTTCAGCGGGTAGCCTTCCCTGAAAGAGTTTTGCCGTTGGCAACAAATTGAAATCGGGAAGTTATTCTTTGAGTGCTCTTCAGTCATCCAGTGTTTCGTCTGGAGTTATGTTTTTGGTGGTTTTCCATCGATCCAGGGGCCAGCCAGTTTTTGGTATTCGGCAGGGACCATCAGGCTTCCTTTATCGCCTGCGTTCCAGCCGGGGACATGCCTGGGAGTTGCTTTTGTCTTTGACATGCTTTCCCAGTTTTCCGCCCAGCTACTGTTTCCTTCGCTGACTTCTCCAGCAGGATCTACATGAAAAACTTTTCCTTCGCGATAGCTTCGAACGGCCAGATTAACGAGCATGACGGCTGCGGCTCCAAGTTCAGGGTCATTGTTGACTGAAGTCGGTTTGCCTTTCTGGATCGCATCAAGCCAGTTTGCGCAATGCTCGGAAACATAATCGAGTTCTGTTTCTGTTTCGTAAACTTCGTGTTTCAATTTACTGTCAAGAGTAACCTGGGGGCGTTCAGGGACAAATTCGAATTGAGCTTTCGGACAGCGATTCCCGCTGGTTATAAAAAGTCTGTGTTTGTAGGGGGAATTGGTATTTGATTTCGTAAACGATTCTGCGAAAATGGTGACTTTACACAACTGAGAAAGCTTTCCAAAGGATTGGAGGGAACGATGTCTAACGATCAAGGAAAAAAGCGGGACGAAAATTGCTCTCTGCGAATGCGTTGATTC
>WFOZ01000308.1 GCA_015487825.1 Planctomycetaceae bacterium | reverse complement strand
TTTTTGTAATGTTCGATTGCTAAACTTGCTTCGTCGGTTGCCAGAAAAACATCGGCGATGCCCTTGTGCCAGAAATGAGTCAGCAGTTCACTCCGTTTTTCGGGTGAGCTTTCATGCGACTTTTTTGCAGCAGCAAGTGCTTTTTTCTTTTCACCAGATTTCAACCAGGCGCTGGCAGCTTCTTTCCAGTGCCAGGCGGCGAGCTTGTCATCCTGTGGAGCGATCTTTTCGTAAAGTTCTGCTCCCTTCTGATAGTCTCTGGCCCTGATAAACTGCTGGGCGAGACTGGCGGTTAGCTGCACGCTGACCGGTTGCCCTTTTTTCTCTTCTACTTTGGCAAGTCGTTTCGTATATTCAATCGCTTTTTGCGGATTCGATTTCGCACGAGAGTAAACTTCGGCAAGAATGTACAACGAAGTACGATCTTTATCGTTCTTTTTCAATCGGTCTTCGTGCCGTTTGACCAGGTCATCAATTTTGCCTCGCTGGAAACTGAATGCAATCAACGAACGTCGTACAATCGATTGCCTCGGCACACTTTCACTTTTCTCGATCACATACTCACACGCAGCAAACATTTTGTCTGGTTCGGGAAGCAGTCGATAAGATGCGAGCAATGCTTCATTGACTTTGAGACGAAATTTATCGTTGGGAGCCATCTTCAACGCAGCTTCAAACGGTTCCCGACTCGCTGCGAAATTTCTTGAATTGTAGTACGCAACGCCCACCCTCCATGCTTCGTCAGCATTCTGATATTTCGTTTGGGAATATAAAGAGGCATTCGTTCCCAGAAAAACGAACATCAACACAGCCACAGAACTGACAAACCGGATCATGGCATCACTCCAGAATTGGTTGCACGAAACAGAGGCCAGAAGAATGTCTGACCGGAACAGATGTTCTGATTCTCAGCAAAAGCAGAAAAGATGTCAAGCGTTAACCGGCTTCTTCGGGCGGATTCGATCCATTGGTCGGCTGCAGGTTGGACTCTTTGTTGAGTTTATCGAGGATGCCGTTGATGAAGGCAGAAGAGTTTTCGGTTCCGAATTTTTTTGCCAGCTTGATCGCTTCATTAATGACAACTGAAGCGGGAGTGTCTAAATGGTGCAGTTCGAATGCTCCCAGGCGCAGTAAATTTCTGTCGGTGGTGGTCATTCTTTTCAACGACCAGTTTTTCGCTGCTTTCTGTATCTTCTGATCGAGATCGTCTCGATGTCTGAGCGTACCGGAAAATAACAACCACGAAAACTTTTCGAGTTCTTCATCATCGATACGTTCCTGGATCATGCGCAAGACGGCGTCGTCGTCGACATCGCGATTGACATCGACCAGAAAGAGCATCTGCATGGCCAGTTCACGGGCCTTGGAGCGTTTTGCCATAATTATTAACAGTTGTTTTCTCTGCGGTTTCTGCAGATTTCCAGGTTTTTATTTTTTGAATACAGCGGTCACAACAAATCTGCTTTGTTGGATTACCTAAGTGTCCTGTTGTTCGATTGCGTTCATCAAATTCGCCATTTCGATGGCAGCCAACGCACATTCATCCCCTTTGTTACCCGCTTTCCCACCAGCCCGGTTGAGTGCCTGATCGAGATTCTCACAGGTAAGTACTCCAAAACTGATCGGTACTCCTGTCTGCTGCGAAGCATTCACGATCCCTTGAGCAACTGAATGGTTGATGTAATCGTGATGCTGAGTCTCTCCCTGAATGACCGCTCCCAGGCAGCAGATACCGATATACTTTCCACTTTGTGCCAGCTTCTGGGCAGCCAGAGGAAGTTCAAAAGAGCCGGGCACACGTATCACGCTCAGCCGGTCATCCCCAACGCCATGCCTGCGAAATGTATCGATCGCTCCGGAAAGCAGACGGTTGGTTACTAATTCGTTCCAGCGGGAAACTACAATTGCAAAGTTGCCTCCCGCAGATAACAGATTGCCTTCAAGGTGTGTTGTCATTTGATTTTAATCGCTCAAGAATTTCAGATTGTTTTGCCAGATGAGTGACTGCAAATTTTCGGTTCACTGCTCAATTCAAATTCATGCTCATCAGGAATTCTTCGTTTGTTTTGGTGCGTCTCATTCGGTTGACGAGAAGCTCCATCGCTTCGACCGGGCTCATATCACTTAGGACACGACGCAGAATCCAGACGCGACGAAGTTCCTCTTCATCCATCAGTAGTTCTTCTCGCCGAGTGCCCGATTTGTTGACATCAATCGCGGGCCAGATCCGTTTTTCGACCATTCGTCGATCCAGATGCAATTCCGTGTTACCGGTCCCCTTGAATTCTTCAAAGATGACATCATCCATCTTGCTACCGGTATCGACAAGGGCGGTTGCGATGATGGTTAAACTTCCCCCCTCTTCGACATTTCTCGCTGCTCCGAAGAACCGCTTGGGATGTTGAAGCGCATTGGCATCGACACCACCACTGAGGATTTTGCCGGAATGAGGCACTTCCGAGTTCCAGGCTCGGGCAAGTCGGGTGATTGAATCAAGAAAGATGATCACATCGTGTCCGTATTCAACCATCCGCTTGGCTTTTTCAATCACCATTTCCGAAACCTGTATATGCCGGCTCGGCGGTTCATCAAACGTACTGCTGATCACTTCACAGCGAGCCCCTTTGACCTGATTTTCCATATCGGTCACTTCTTCCGGGCGTTCATCAATCAGCAGCATGAAAACGTAGGCGTCGGGATGATTACTCAAAACCGATTTCGCCAGATTCTGCAGCAGAATCGTTTTACCTGCTCGAGGTGGTGAAACAATCAAGCCACGCTGTCCCATTCCGATCGGTGCCACAAGGTCGACAACTCTTGAACTGATATCGAGTGGATCGAGTGCGAGTCGCAATCTCTGATCGGGATGCAACGGTGTTAAATCGTCGAAGAAAACTTTTTCCGCCAGCAGGTTCGGGTCCTGCCCGTTAATCGCTTCAACTCTCAGCAGTGCAAAATAACGCTCATTTTCTTTCGGCGGACGAATCTGCCCAGCCACTGTCGCCCCGACCCGCAAGCCGAACCTGCGAATCTGACTTGGAGAAACGTAAATGTCATCCGGGCAGGGCAGGTAATGATAATCGGGACTGCGCAGAAATCCGAAGCCATCCGGCAGAATTTCCAGCGTCCCTTCACCAAACATCAACCCGTTCATCTTCGTCCGTTCTTTCAGGATTTTGAAGATGAGGTCCTGTTTTTTCAGGCCGGTGTATTCGGTCAGATTTTCTTTTCGAGCCAGTTCAAGCAGCTCTTTCATCGTCAGTTTTTGGAGTTCAGCGATATTGACATCGTTATGCTTGACGTTCCCGTAAAGGTCGTCACCATCGCCGCGCGAACGTGAAGAACCGCGCCCTTTAGAATGAGTTTCTGTTGTCATGAGGATGTTCCAGATTGGACAAATGAGGTTGGCAAATTTCGGAGTGTTTACAAATTGTCATTACCGAGCGGGCACACTCTGAAAGTGTGAACAAAGAATTCAAACGGAAACGACACTCAACAAATCTATTAATATGTCTAAGGTTTTATTTGAAAGGCCAGCCAAATTGTTGATGCAACCACTGCATCAACTGCTGCCCCGATTGTTCGATTGTTCCTGAGTTATCAATCACAAGATCGGCATATTTTCTTTTAACGTCTAAATCAAGCTGGCTTTGCTCTCTCTCAACAAGCTGTTGCTCAGTCCAGTTTCGAGAGTTGATCACATGTTCCAGCCGCTTTGCATCAGGTGTATCGACGAAAATCAGTTTATCACACGCCTGGTGCCAGCCGGTTTCAATCATCACAGCTGCGTCAATAATGACCGCGATGTTCCCCGACTGACGAGCTTCAGCGATAGCATTTTCGATTGATTTTCGAATAACCGGATGCACTATCTGTTCAAGCTCTTTTCGTGCCCGGACAGCTTGTGCATTGTTCCCCCAAACAAGTTTCCCCAGTCGAGAACGATCAATCTCCCCGGAAGGATTAAGAATTTCTGCTCCAAATCGCTCGACAAGTTGTTTTTTTACTTCTAATTGTTCCAGGGCGGCATGTCCCAGCCTGTCACCATCAACAACAGGAATTTCAAACTGCCTGCTGAGCCATTTTGCAAGCGTACTCTTCCCGGAACCGACCCCTCCGATAAAACCGAGAATAACAAACTGCTGTGACGTTAAGCCAGAACTCTGTACTGAATCCAAAAGATCTGAAATCCCTGTTCCTGTGATC
>WFOZ01000307.1 GCA_015487825.1 Planctomycetaceae bacterium | reverse complement strand
TATCAGGCAGATCGCTTACCGGTTATCCGGCTCGGTCGTGTGATTGCCGCCACTTCGAAAACTGTCCAGACCGACTGTTCCCTCGTGGGAGGCGATTCGGGCGGACCGTTGTTCGATTTACACGGTCGGCTGGTTGGAATTCACAGCCGAATTGGTGCCAGCAACAGTATCAATTTTCATGTTCCGGTGCAGGTTTATCTGCGAGACTGGGTAGAGTTAAACGCAGGGTACAAACCTGTTGAGAAAAAAACGAAACCGAGTCCGAAAAAAGCGTATGTCGGAATTCGTGGTCGTAACGCCAATAGTGGCGGCTGCCTGATTACCGAAGTCACTCGCAGCGGGCCAGCTCAAAAAGCAGGGATGAAACGTGGTGATATTCTCATCCAGTGCGATAAGAAAAAAATCAACACTTTTCGCCAGCTTGTCGATTATCTGAAAACCAAAAAACCGGAAGACGAAATGGAAATTATTGTCTTGAGAGACGGCGAAGAGAAAAATCTAAAAATTAAACTGGGTGAATCACAATAGTGCTTGCTGGTTACTGCTTTTACCAGAATTGAACAAACTGCAGAATTGTCAATACGAAATTGAGAATCTTGCCTAAGTTTTTCCCTTTTTTCATAGAAGAGAGAATAAAGCATTTCCGATTGTGCCCGAATGAATCTGCGGGTAGGATGTTATGTAATCTGGTGGAACGATTCACGTTCGCCAACAGGGGAAATTTTTCCTCTAAACAGATGGATCTGAAAACGGTAAGAACAGGATGCGATCAGTCTGATGAATCTCAATAATATACGCGAAGAATTTGAAGAAGACCGCGAATTTCTCAAATTGTGTGACCGCTACGAAAAGGTCGATCTTTCTGTTGCTGCTCTGGAACTGGCACGCGATTATTATCCTGAACTCGATTTTGACCATTCTCTTTTGTGGATTGACGAGCGGGCCGACGAAATCCGCAGGGAGATCTACTCTTTGCATTCGCCCACTTCTCAGGCGGAATTTCTGGGAGAATTTCTTGGTGGTCAACATGGATTACATGGTGAAAGTTCCGCGTTTGGTGCCGCAGAGGGAAGCTTTTTGAATCGTGTGATCAATACCGGTCGTGGAATTCCGATCAGCCTTTCAATTGCCTACATTGCTGTGGCCCGCCGGGCCGGGATTGATTTACACGGTGCCGCTGCCCCGGCTCACTTTCTGACTCGCATGGAAACGATTGAAGGTCCTGTTTTTCTCGATGCTTACACACCCGGTCGGTGTCTGGGATACGATGCCTGTCTCGACTGGGTTCAGACAATTGCAGATGTTTCTCGCAGAGAGGCAAAATCCGGCCTGAAACCAGTTGGTTCCCGGGCAATTTTTACACGGATGCTGAATAATCTGAAAGTGCTGTATGTTGAGCAGGAACAGTGGGGCCACGCGTTGAAGGTGCAAAATCGGTTGCTGCTGCTACAACCGAGCCAGTATGAAACCAGGCGGGATCTGGCGTTGATTTCCATTAAGGCCGGCCGCCCCGGTGATGCACTGGGGCTACTGCGAAGGTTGCTCCCTGCCGCTCCAGAAATCGAAAAAGAGATTCTTCGCCGACAGATCTCTCAGGCATTCACCGAAGTAACCCGTTGGAATTGAATGGCGAGACAGAGATACCTTAGCTGAACAACAGCCGCTGCACAAACTGGCAGGAATTTTGGGGCAAACCGGGGGTGAGCTGGAGTTACACTCCCTGGGGTTTCGGTTCCGCTGGTCGCTCCAGCCCCGGCCACTCTTAATTCATAATGAAAAATTGAGCAGCCCAAGGCGATGCAGTTTCGTGGTTGACGAGATTTGCACCGTTGCGTTACAACTGCATGAACAGGTAGATACTTTACTGTACGAATCAAGGATTGAGTGATGTCACAGAATCAGGCCGGGGCTGCTGGGAAGTTTTCTGCTACACAAGCCTGGGGGGAAATGGGAGAAGATGCAACGATTTTGATCTTCGGTGCATCGGGCGATTTAACAGCCCGAAAACTGATTCCCGCATTGTACACACTTTGGAAGACCGACTATCTCCCGAAAAAATCGCAAATTGTCGGTATCGCACGTCGGGAAAAGAGTGACGAAGAGTTCCGTCAGGAAATGTTTGAAGCGGTCCGCTCTGCTTCGCGCACCGGAGAAGTGACTGAAGAAAACTGGGCCCAGTTTGCCAGCCGGGTGCATTACCGACAGGTCGATATTACCGATGCCACTCAGTACGAAAAACTGAAAGAATCACTTGAAAAACTGGAAGCTGCATTTGAACTTTCCGGTAAACGAATTGTTTACATGGCGACTGCTCCGAAACTCTTTCTGCCTGCCGTGGAAGCTCTCGATACCTCAGGGATGATTCCCTGTTACGATGATGAAAACTGGATGCGGGTTGTGTTTGAAAAACCGTTCGGGCACGATTTGGCTTCCGCACAAAGTTTAAGTCACTCGCTTAGCCAACATTTACACGAAAGTCAGATTTACCGCATCGATCATTATCTGGGTAAGGAAACCGTTCAGAATATATTGCTGTTTCGATTTGGCAATTCAATTTTTGAACCGCTGTTGAATCGAAATCATGTTGATCATATTCAAATAACTGTTGCAGAGTCGCAGGGGATGGAACGCGGGCGTGGCGGCTATTATGATCAATCGGGCGCATTACGCGATGTGATGCAGAATCATGTTTTACAACTGCTTTGCTTAATTGCGATGGAACCGCCCGCTTTGTTTCGCGGAGACGATATTCGTGATGAAAAAATGAAAGTTTTACAGGCAATGCGACCGGGTGATGAAAACGATATTGATCGATGGGCGGTTGCCGGCCAGTACACGGCTGCTGAAACCGGCGAGGGAGAGATACTGATCGGCTACCGCCAGGAAGATCGCATCCCGGAAGTTTCCCGACGGGAAACTTACATCGCCCTGGAAGCATTTGTCGATAACTGGCGCTGGGCGGGAGTGCCGTTTTACCTGCGAACGGGCAAACGGCTGCCGGCTCGTGTGAGTGAAATTTCCGTGCAATTCAAGCATCCGCCCATGAATCTGTTTACCACTGTGGAGTGCGAAGGAGATATGTGTGCGATGGTCGAAGCGAAACCGAATACTCTCGTTTTTCGCATTCAACCACACGAAGGGATTCAGTTGACCTGCTCCACAAAACGCCCCGGTATGCAATATCAAATTCATCCTGTGAAGATGGATTTTGCTTACGATGAAGAATTCAATACCGGACTTCCTGAAGCCTACGAGCGGTTGCTGCTTGATGTAATGCGAGGCGATTCGACACTGTTTACCCGCAGCGATGAACTTGAAGCCGCCTGGAGATTCGTCACGCCAATTCTGGAACATCTCGAAGAGAGAAACGAAGACCCCGAATTCTATCCGGCAGGAAGCTGGGGACCAGAAGCTGCTGATCAACTGCTGGAAAAAAACGGCCACCACTGGCGTAAGCCTTCCGTGGAACTGTAAGGCCTGTACGCCACAGCGACTTCAATTGCTGCTTTACCCTGCAGGGAATGGTGGCGCTGGTTCGTTTTCGTTAACGCTGCCTTTATTACATATGACAAATGTCTGTGCGGCCTTATCGTGCCAGCCCTGTTTTTGTTTTGAAAAGGCGACCCAGAGAAAACCGAGGCTCAATGCAGCGTACGATGCCAGCTTGGTTGATGAACGAAGAAACGATTTGGAATAAGAGAGTCTTTCGCCATGTTGATCGACAACTTTTATCCCCAACAGGTATTTTCCGATTGTCCCCTGCATCGGGCTGGATTCCATCACAAAACAATACCCAAGCCAGGCGAGAAAAGAGAGGTCTCGAACCCAGTTTCGCATTTGCAAAAAACTTTTGCGGGCTTCAATATCTCCCTTGTCCTGGAGGCGTGCCTGTACGATTTCGTCAAAGCCGAAGTAAAAATAGAATAGAACAGCCATCACAAGCGTGATAGGAAGAATATCAAACATGTAGGCCAATGAACGCCTCCAGAAGCCGGCATATTTCATGATTTTTTTTCCTAAGTAAGGTTAGCAGGACAGCGCCAGGTTCCACTCGTTCTCAAGCAGGATCTTGGGAACGAAGAAGTAATGCCTACTGGAATTTGCGAGTAATCGTTTCCATTCGGTCCCGGTTGACTCCCAGATCAGAGTACCCGATTCGTGAAGCAGAGCGGAAATCGATTTGCTTCTTTTCGGGATTAATTAGAAATTCGACATCGTCAACGTACCGCATCAGTAAGCTGCGGACTTCAAAATGCAGATAATTTTCCGATTGGGCCACAAGGCGAGTTCGAGGCATTGATTCCAGAATCGCTTTGATTTTCTCCCGCGTCTGATCAACTGAATCTGTAAATCCCAAAGGCTCCATTTGTTTTTCAGGCTGATCTGTTTGGGTACTGACACAATTGGGCGATTGCGGGCAAGCAGCCAGCTTGCCATCAGTGATGCCAATCGCAGCGGGTTGACTTCTGGAATTGAGCACGAGAATTATTCCAATAAGAACCACAAATGCAATCCCGATACCAATAAGCATTTTGTGAAACCTATTCATTTCAATCTGTTCTCACGCGGCAATCAGGGGGGCTTTATTTACCTGTTTAACGGTTGTCCGCTTTGCAGGTACGCGAACAGGTCTGCGATTTGTTCATCGCTGAGGTCTTTCAGAATTCCTTCGGGCATTAATGATTTTCGTTGAGGAACGATTTCGTCGATATCTTCTTTGGCGATACGAACATCTTCCCCTTCCGAACCACGAATGACCAGGAAATTGTCATCCTGAAAAGTGATGAAGCCGGTTAGTACGCGACCATCTGCTGTGACGACGACGTTCAATTCAAATCCTTCCCGAATTTCGAGACCGGGGTTCACAATTTGCAGTAGCAGTTGCCGACGGTCGCTACGTTGATACGATGTCAGACCGGGGCCAACGTATTCCCCTTCGTTGAACAGTTCATGACATTTTGCACAACGCTGATTGTACAATTTCTTTCCGGGATAAGGATCGCCATCTTTTTCGTTGAGGACTTTCGTCAGTCGCTCGACCGTCTTAATCATTTCTTCGGTCGCGGCTCCATCAAGAGAACCCCACAGTTGTTTGATCTGCTGATGCAAATCGTCATCTTTCAAAAAAGTCATCTTCAAAATGGCATCTTGAGGAACCGCTTCCGGATCGAGTGTTCCCGTTCGGCAAACTTTGATCAGTTCTTTGGCCCACGCTTTTCGAGAAGCATATGTTAAACAGACAGCAGATTGCTCTCGGTCAGTAAGTTTATCCCAGTTGGCAGGCAAATCGGCTGCGGTCAACGAAATTTGGTCTCCCAATGTTCCCTGCATTGCCAGCCAAGCGGCGACGCGAACTTCCGATTCTTTCGTTTTTTGCGCTGCTTGCAATACAGCCTTGGCGAGAGCGGGATCAGATAGTTCCGCAGCAACTCGAATGATCGGCAACAGTTTTTTTGATGAACCGGAAGATGCGGTCAACACCTGAACCGCTTTCTTTACCGCGTCCGGCTTGCTTAAGCGAAGTTGTAATGGCAAGGGAAGTTCACCAAGGCCATCAACAGCGGCTAGTAAATCGTCAGGCAGTTTCGCAAGTGATTGACTTTCCGTACCCAACTCAAACCCTTTGATGAACGTGGCTGCAAACTGCTTGCTTTTGGGATGTTTAAGAAGTTGCGTGCCGATTTTCCAATGGACAGGATCGGAAGAGGCAACGAGCCTTCTGATCAGCCGTTCTGCAATAACGGTCGAAAACAACGGCGTCTTTTCGACGGGTAACGCCTCAAACCATTTCACCAGTAAAGCTGGCTCGTGTGAAGTAACTGATTCAATATTCCACCAGTATAGAAGGGGCAAATGAGGATCTTCCCCATCTGATTTTCGTTGTAACAAAACAGTAGTGATGGCAAGGTTCTGAGCCGGCTTGATCCGTCTGGCGGAACTGGCGATCTGGCTGCGAACAAACAGGTTCGATTCTTGTTTCGCCAAATCCGCAAGTTGCTTTGAAAGCTCTTCGGAAAGTTCGTGGTCATCACAGGCCAGGCGAATACTCCAACCGCGAACGAATGGATTGCTGTGCTGCCAGAATGTTGAAAGTTGCTGATCGGTCCATTCCTGAATCTGGTAACGCACAAGAAGCAGTTGTAATGCTGCGGGATGATTCGGATTTTTCAATTCCTGTTCAACATTTTTCAACGCTTTGATCCCTTCCCGATCAACCAGCGTTCGCATGGCGAGTTGCTGCACCGTGCGGTTGGTGGAAGAAAGTGATGCGATCAATTCCTGCTGACTCATTTTCTGTAGGTTGGGTAGCGGAATCGGTTTTGAATTCTTTGGGACAAGCCGATAAACGCGGCCGCGCGTTGCATCAACTTGCTCTTCCATTGTGTAAAGGTGAGCGACGCGACCGTCGTACCAGTCTGCGAAATAAATTGCTCCATCGGGGCCAAGTTTGATATCAACCGGACGGAACCAGGAATCGCTACTGGTAACCGGGAACCCTGCATCTTTAGTTTTGAATGTCGAGCCTCGCTTTTCAAAATCAGCATAGACAATGCGCCCTTGCAAAGGTTCCACGCCGAACAGTTTATTTTGATATTTTTTGGGAAGCAGATCGTCTTCGTAAATCATCACGCTGTGCGTAAAACGCTCTGCACTGTGATGCTGCATGGAATTGAAAAAACCGTAGGCGAACGGATTGGAAAGCGGTCCATGCTTCGAGAAACCTTTTCGATAAAATCCCCCCTGCACATAATGGAACCCGCGCGTGTTGCCGCCGTTGTGTCCGGAATAGATGCGTCCCTGACGATCGAATTCAACACAAAATGCGTTGCCTCCCCCTTCTGAGAAAATTTCATAAATTTTCTTCTTCGGATGATATCGCCAGATATTCTGTCCAAGCGACTTGAACGGTTTTTTATCGATACCGGGGCGAATCACATTTCCATTAACCGTACTTCCCTGAGCTGCGTACAGCCAGCCATCCGGTCCGAACGTAATACTGTTAACGACCGAATGCGTATCCTGCATTCCAAAACCAGCCAGATGAACTTCGGGGTCGCCATCGGGAATGTCGTCCTGATTTTCATCTGGATAGAACAGCAAATACGGAGCATTGAGCACCCAGACGCCGCCCCCGCCCACTGCACAAGCGGTGGCGATATTCAAACCATCAACAAAAATCTTGTGCTTATCGAAAACACCATCGCCGTTGGTATCTTCGTGAATGGAAATCTGATCTTTCCCGCGCACATGATTCGGCGGCGCGAGTGGCACTTTATCGTAGACGGCTCGCCAAAAAACATCGTGGCTTTTCACCTTCAAACCGGCTGGACGAGGATACTGGCGATATTCCAACAACCACATGCGCCCGCGGGTATCGAAACTAATTTGCAACGGCTGGGCGATGAGGGGTTCAGTCAGGAGTTGTTCCAGCCGAAGATCTTCTGCAACAGTAAATGTCTTTTTCGATGCTTCAGGTTCGGTCGCTTTATCTTCCGGATGATCGTTCCTGTTTGTCGGAGCAATGACCGGGCGTTCCTGCGCAATCGTTTGAACGTTCAATCCGAACGCGAACAACCCGAGCAATAGTGCCAGGCGTGGAGCATGACATCGAAACGCTGAATGCAAAATTTTATTCATCAGGAACAGATCCTCAAAATGATTGAACCAATTGCGAGAGGCTGGTAAGTAGGTGTTTAACAAAATGTGGGAGGATAACATATACGTTTTTTTAAGCCGTAGGGTCCGCTGTGCGGACCACGCTGGGACGTGGATCCCCCTATTTCGTGCGATGGTCCGCACAGCGGACCCTACAGACAACCATCATTCCTGCAAAAGCTAAGTTTCGCAGAAATAGTTACGTTTTTTTAAGAATTCGCCATTTTCTTGTACGAAACAAATCAGTTTCTCCCACTGTAATCATAGAGGAGTCCTTTTTTCCAGTCAGACAGTGGACAAATATGGGCTGACTCTTATACACATCTCCGAGCCCACGAGAC
>WFOZ01000306.1 GCA_015487825.1 Planctomycetaceae bacterium | reverse complement strand
TTGGAGTCGTGATTTTCTCCTCTGCCAAAGTAAGAGAAACATTCACGCTCAGCAGAAAAAGAATATTTAACGCTAACGAATGAAAACGCATTTTAATGTCCTGTCCCGGATAAATTGTAATTTAATAAGTCTTAGGCGAGCCGGGTCAGTGATGACCCCGGTAACTTTCGAGCAAGATTAAACGCCGACAATGCGACAGCATAATAACCGGGGGGTTAACACCCCCGGCTCGCCTAAAATTACTCTGGAAATCCTGCAATAAATACCGGATCGAGGTGCCCCCCTTTGACCATGGCATCCTGCAGAAACAGCTCACTCACTTTTTCTCCTTCCCGGTAACCTAAATCGGAAAGATCGATCCCGGTCGCCAGCGCCTTCGCCCGGACGGTATGTAACATGCCGCCATTATTTTCGATGGTCTTCAGTTGATCGAGTGAATTCACAACATCCTTAAAAATATAAAGTTTGAACTGGTCGATCATTAATGCCTCTGCTGAAGAAAGGTTAATGTCGAACTTGCGAATCGTATGAGAACGTAAGCCTGCTTTGAATTCGAGCGGGCTGACATGAAACTGATCGCCATGTACCGGATGAACGATAATATGCAAGTCAAACAAAACAATATCCGGACCGGGACCATTCACAACAGGCGAGCGAAACCGAATCGCCATGCCGGGCGTGTTGAGATCCTCCTTCTTTTCCGGCGAATTGATCACCGCATCTGTATAAAGCGGCATCACATTTCCGCCGGGATTAATCAGGCCCGTTGTCAGCGAAACATCTGCATCCAATAATCCCGCCCCAAATGTTTCGGGGAGCGTTTCAGGCGAATCATCAAGCCCGGTGGTCAAATACCCGCGCCCACTAGGAACGCCTTTGAAATGAAGAACTTCGATGCCGATTAGCTGATCCACCTGATAATTGAACTGCTTGCCTCCCCGCTGCACAGTAATGCCTGTCAGGTTTTCTGCTCCCCCATGCGGCCCGATGGATGCACTATATTTAACAATACGATCCGGCAATTGACCGGAATACTCTGTTTGATCGAACGGAATGTTTTTTTCGATCATTTGATGATCGTGAATGTACCGCTTCGCCATCCCTTCACTCAGTCGGGTCACTTGTCGATTCGCTGCCGGCTTTGTTTCAACAGAATGAACTTCCGCTTCCCCTTCAATCACTTGCACATCGGTCTGACCACTCTCCCCGACATTCACGCAAAACCGCGTGCCAAGATCGACCACGCGAGACAAAGGCGTTTTCACCACAAACCCCTCCGCGCCAGCCGGTGCGTGAACAGAACAGGTTCCATAATCGACCGAAAGAGATTCTTTTCCCGTCAATTCAAAAACGGCTGGTCCCTTCAGAATAACCTCTGCCCCGCTTTCAAAAAGAAGCTGAAGTTCTCCTTCGGTTAACGCATATTGTTTTTGCAAATCCAACGGCGAACCAACTTGAAGCAGAGGCGAACCTTCCGCAAAACGAACCTGCGAAGTTTGCACAACCGAAGCAAACAGATTCTGCTTGCCTGCGGGCGAATATTGCTCAGGAACGCGGTTCCAGTTCCCCGCGGTGACGATCAAAACAACAAGCAAGGCGGCAACCGTCAAGCCAAAATATCGCTTGAACGCCGTTCCCGTTTTCGAATCGCGGCTCGAAACAGTAACCGCTGCATTATTCTCTGTTTCATGATCCAGTTCATTCAAAATAACAGGCAGGTCGATATTTTCGCTTTGTCCCAACTCCAGATGCAAGTCTAAATATTGAAAATAAAGCTGACGGGCGGTTGCATCCTGCGACAGGATTTCCTGTAACCGTTCGTGCTGAGGCTCGCTGATTGTTTCGTTGCAGACCGCACCGAATAACTGATACAGTTCCCGATATTGCTCACTCATGACGATTCTCCCGCAAGGGAAATCTTCCGTTGAATACATTCGGCCAATTGACCACGCAGCAGGTTCAAACGATTATAAAGCGACTGCACCGCTTTGCCCGAGTTGGTCGCAATTTTCTGAATAGAATCGGAACTGTTGTAAGCCTGCTTGATTAAATCGCGATCTTTCTGTTGCAGCTTTTGTAGACACTGTTGCAACGCGGGCAGCCGCTGATCACGATTCTTTAACGATTCAATCCGCTCATCAGCCAGTTGCTGCATTAAATCTTCTCGAAACTGTAACCGCTTTCGCGAAGAAACTCGTAAAAAATTCTTCACCTCGTAAAAAGCAACGCCGCACGCCCAAGAGAAAAAACTCCCTTCGGGATCGAACTGCTCCATTTTTTTCCAGAGAATAATACTGACCCGCTGAAAAACGTCCTCCGCATCATCCCGGTTCGGCAACAGCGAAAAAATATACGCATACAACGAATGCCGCACCCCGGTAAATTCCACCAGAAACTGCTCATGCAATAAATCATGTTGCTCGTCTTGTTCAGCCATCACTCTGCAATCTGCTTGTTCAATTATCGATACAGACCATCCTCAACAGTACTCGTAGCAGAATGGACCATTTTACCCGCAAAAACATGTAAATTGTGAAATTTGTGGAGATAATCTTGAAGTGTGGCTGACAAAACTGTCACCACTTTCGCCATCCAACAGAATAATACATCATTTCGATACGCAATTTTTTTCGGGTTTTGTTCGGAATCGATGATGCTTTCTTGGATTTACTGCCTGGATAACTCTCCTTTACGTGGGTATCCAACCGACAGAGGCGGGGCGGGTTGCCTGATGGTCCCGAGGGACAAGTAGGCCCTTTGGCAAACCCAGAGATACCTCTCCGCCCACAGGAGACAGCCTGAAAGGCTTGACGTGAGCTTGCCGGTTTCGTAAAATCCCAACTGGTCATATAAGTATACCAGCAAGGAAGCGTACGTTTTGTCCGTACCGATTGCATGCTCGGTGTCGTGTTCAACATTTGGAGATTTCGATGACAGGTTGCAGTCAACTTCGATCATTTCGGCAACTCTCTTTTGCTGCTTCGTTTATTGTGGCTGCTTTCGGTGCAGTGACTGCGATGTTTGCTGATGAGAATCAACAGGCTGCCGTCTCGTCAAATTCTGCTGAATCTGAAAAGCAAGTTGCTGCCCCTCTGCTGGCTCATTGGAAGTTCGATGAAGAGGCAGAGACGACCATTGCCGCAGATTCCTCGGGTAGTAAAACGGCTTCTCAGATTACTGCCAGACAAAAAATCGCAAGAACACGAGGCATCCACGGCAATGCGTTAGATCTTCATGGCAGGCATCAACTGGAATGCCGGTTTCTGCCCGAAGCTTCGGAAATGTCTGAGATTACGTTTTCTGTCTGGGCGAGACCAACCGAGTTGCAAGGTTACCGCGAAATTCTACGGCAGGAATGCGGCAATCGATTTCTCTTTTCATTCCAGAACAACGGATCGGTTTTATCTTTAGGTTTGAATATCGGTGGCTACGCAGAATGTGATGCAAAAATCAATCCGGCTCATCTTCTCGATGGCTCCTGGCATCATTGTGCTGCAACGTTTGATGGGCTTGTGATGCGGGTTTATTTGGATGGCAAAGAAATCGGCTCTCTGGATCGCCCCGGTAAAATTTCGACACAAATTTCTCCGTCTGCTTATGTCGGTTCCAATGGAGGCAAAGGCGAATTTTTTCAGGGAGGGCTTGACGAGCTGCGAATTTACTCAACCGGGCTGACCTCATCTCAAATTTCAGAGATGTATCGCGGCGGTCTTCAATCGCTTGCTGACTATTCCAGAAAGGCGAACGTTCGGCTGAATTCTTTTTATGTTCAGGAAAAATCGTTTGCGGAAACGCTGGCACGAACTCGGGAAAATCTTGCAACAGCAGACAGACAGTTCGCCCGAGAACTTGCAACAGGAACTCTCGTCAGACTCAAAGCAAGTTTCCCGGAAGAATACCAGAAATTTACGGAATGGACAGAAGCATCTCCGGTCAAATATTTATTATCCGACGAGAAGACCAATCTGCA
>WFOZ01000305.1 GCA_015487825.1 Planctomycetaceae bacterium | reverse complement strand
GCAGGCGATGGTCGCTGACATGCAGGGGGCGATTCCTGATAAATTCTTTGAAACTTATTCTGTCGCCCAGCTTCAGAAATTCACCCCGAAGCAACTGGAACATGCGGGACGTATTACGCAGCCGATGCTTTATACGAAGGGGGAAAACTATTACCGACCGATTTCCTGGGAGCAGGCTTTTCAGAAGATCGCAGAGAAATTGAAATCTGTCGTTGCGGATGAAACGTTCTGGTATTTCAGTGGACGCAGTTCGAATGAAGCTGGCTTTCTGCTTCAATTATTTGCCCGACTATACGGCACTAACAACGTCAACAACTGTAGTTACTACTGCCATCAGGCGAGTGGAGTCGGTTTGAACAACAGTTTCGGGACCGGCACCGCCACTATCACTCTGGAAGATGCGGAACAGGCCGATCTTGTCTTCTTAATCGGCGGTAACCCTGCCAGCAACCATCCCCGTTTAATGAAAACGCTGATGCAGGTCCGCAGGAACGGGGGGGAGGTAATCGTTATCAACCCGGTTGTCGAACCGGGATTGGTCAATTTCAGTATTCCGAGTGATCCGCGAAGCCTGATTTTTGGTTCTAAAATCGCCTCTTTGTATGTGCAGCCTGATATGGGGGGCGATTTAGCACTGCTGACTGCAATCGCCAAGAGAATTGTTGAAATGAATGCTCATAATGAGGAATTCCTCAACAATCACACCGATGGCTGGAAGGAACTGAGAGAACATCTCGAACAGCAGAATATCACTGAGTTGAGGCAATTGTCGGGTGTGACAGAGCAGGAAATCGACCGAATTGCCCAGCTTTACGCAAAATCGAAGAGGACAGTTTTCTCCTGGACAATGGGCATTACGCACCACGTGCATGGTGTCGAAAATGTGGAAGCAATCGGAAATCTCGCCTGCTTGCGTGGCATGGTTGGGCGTGAAGGAGCGGGGATGATGCCGATTCGCGGGCATTCGAACGTGCAGGGAATCGGTTCGGTGGGTGTGACGCCGAAACTGAAAGAAGCCATTTTTGAATCGCTGCAAACCGAGTTCGGCCTTCAACTTCCGACAACAGCAGGGCTGGATACTCTTGCCTGTATGGATGGTGCAATCGCAGGTAGGCAGAAAGTCGGGTTTTGTCTGGGAGGAAATCTGTATGGTTCCAATCCCGATTTGAATTATGCGCGGGAGGCACTTTCGAATCTTGAATTGTTTGTCACGTTAAGCACAACTTTGAATACCGGTCATGCCTGCAGTCTGGCAGATGAATCGTTGATTCTGCCAGTTTTGGCGCGCGATGAGGAACCGCATCCAACAACTCAGGAATCGATGTTCAATTACGTACGGCTCAGTGATGGAGGGCCGAAGCGACTGGAGGGACCGAAAAGTGAAATCGAAGTCATTTCGCGGATTGCCCATGAAGTGCTAGGCGATCAGGGACCGATTCAATGGAGCAAAATGGAACAGGCCAGCAGAATTCAGGGGATGATTTCAAAAGTCATTCCCGGTTACGGTCAAGTTGGCGAGATCGCCCAATCAAAAAAAGAATTCCAGATTCCAGGGCGAACATTTCACGAACCTAAGTTCGCAACCCCGACAGGCAAGGCGCAATTACATACCTGCCAGCTTCCGCCAGCCAGAAAAGAGAGGGAAATCCAATTGATGACTGTCCGTAGTGAAGGGCAGTTCAATACGGTTGTCTATGAAGATTACGATGTATATCGGGGCGTTGACCGCAGAGATGTCGTGCTGCTTCATCCGGAAGACCTCAGCAAACTCGGCTTGAAACATCAACAAGCGGTGACAATTAAAAGTGAAGCGGGAGAAATGATCGGGATTCTCGCTTACGAATTCGAGGGAATTAAGCCAGGCAATGCGCTGATGTATTACCCGGAAGCAAACTTGCTGGTGCCACGTATTACCGATCCGCGTTCCCATACACCTGCGTACAAGGGAATTCCCATCGAGATTACTGCTTGATATACTTTGGGCGAGCAAACTAAGCTGATTAAAATTGACAGTAACTATTCAGCGATGGTAGGTTTTTGCAGGAATATAGGTTGTTTGTAGGGTCCGCTATTGCGGACCACCGTATGAAATAGGGGGATCCAATTCCCATCGTGGTCCGCAATAGCGGCCCCTACCCCTAACCCGGCGTAGCCGGAACCAAACAGGGGGTGTTTTGTGAGTGGAATTTTATGTTACATTTTGAT
>WFOZ01000304.1 GCA_015487825.1 Planctomycetaceae bacterium | reverse complement strand
GATATTAACTGGAGTAAGACTGAGGTGACAGGTAGAAAACGATAAAGGAAAACGCCGAATTCAGGACATGGTTCAGATTTTTTGAGGATTTCCCCCGCTCTAAACCGCAATTTTCCCAAGTGACTTGCGAAAAGACGGTTATTTGCGGATGGTATGCAGTAAGAGGTAACATTGTCCACTGATCTGATATGATATCTCTTTCCCTTCATCATATTCTGTTCTGTATCTATTCAATAAACATCTATAAGGCATTCAATCGAACCAGGGATAATATTGAAGGTTACGCAACATTCCCAAGTATTCATCTGGTTCCAACGGTCAAAACAACCCAGCCATGCTGCGTTAATTATGGAATTCAATTCTGAAACTGAGAAGGATTTCTTATGCCACATCGCTTTTTCATTACGATGACTTCGCAAGACAGACCCGGTGTTCTCGCAGCCGTCACAACAGCAATGGCTGAACTTGGTGGCGATATGAAATACGCAACCCAGACTGTTGTTCATGGCTTGTTTACCATGACCGTTGCAGCCGAATTCCCACCACATCGAACTTGGGAAGTCATCCGGGATCACCTGTTGAATGTGGGCCGTGCATATGAAATGGAAGTGATCATTCGCAGAATGCCTCCGGAAGAAGCGATGCAGGTTCAATCGGGGGAGAGATATTTTCTATCCATTACCGGAAAAGATGGCCCGGGAGTTGTGCGCGCAATTTGTGCGTTACTGGCTCAGGAACTGGTCGATATTCAAAGAATGTTCGCAGTCCCCGATTCTCCGGAATCCTTTTCTCTGGTCATGCAGCTGAATATTCCCGATCAACAGCACTGCGATACTCTGACAAAAGAACTGGAGACTTTCGGTTCTCTCAATGGCCTGCACATCGTTCTACAACACGAAGAGGATTATAACATGTCAGAATTCCCTCGAGAAATTGCAACAGAGTATCTACCAGTTAAGACTGATTGAATTTCCGTAACTGCATCTGGATTTATCTTCTTCAAGTGGAATTTATGAATGAAAATTGCAGAATCGCTGCTTCATCATTGTCATGAGGTTGGTTCTCAATGTGTTGATTTTCTGTTTCCACCGCAATGCTGTTTTTGTCAACAGTCGCTTAATGGGCCGGCAGAATTCGATATTGCCTCGGCTCGAAAAATTACGCAGCCGCAGTTATGCAAAGATTGTACTTCGAATCTTCCTGCAATAACCAACAACCATTGTCTGAAATGCGGAGCCACTCAGGGACCACACATTCCTGCAGACGAGGGCTGCGTTTATTGTCAAAGCAGCCGTTTCAGTTTTTCCGGTGCGATTTCGCTGCATCTTTACGAGGGAAATTTCAGGAAGATGTGCCAGTTCTGTAAACAGGATTCCGGCCAAAGACTCACCGGGTATCTAACAGAACAACTTTGGAAATCTGAACAAAGCCGATTGAAAAGCTGGCAATGCGATGCTGTTGTGCATGTCCCGATGTTCTGGGCGAGAAGGCTTGTTCGCCACGTTCATCCAGCAGAAACCATTGCAAATTGTCTGGCAAAGAACCTCAGGGTTCCTTTTTGGCATAGAGCATTAAAGCAAATCCGCAGAGTCCCTCACCAGGCCAATCTGGCTCCATCCAAACGGAGGAAAAATGTTCTGGACATCTACCAGGCAAATCATTTTCACCACTTCAAAGAGAAAACCATTCTGCTCATCGACGACATCCTCACCACCGGAACCACGGCCAGCGAATGTGCAAAAACACTGAAAAAAGCAGGGGCCAAACAAGTACATGTCGCTGTTCTCGCTAGAGGCACCGGACGCTGAAATTCCGCTCCTGACACCTGTTCGGCGTAGCCGCAACCAGGTATTGTGCAGAATTTCATTGTAAGCCCCTAGCTGGACAGCGCCAGGTTCAACTCGTTTCCAAGCTCCACCTTGGGAACGAGGAAATAATATCAAGGTATATCACGAGTAACATCAATCCTCAAATAGGCCTCGGCGCTGTCCAGCTAATCCCTGTCAGACAACAGCATGTTCTGCCAGGTTATCCAAAGGCATTTTAACTTCTTTGAGCAAGCGAGTGATGACATCATCGGTTGAAAGTCCTTCACTGTCTGCCTGGAAGGTGGTTACAATGCGGTGTCTTAATACCGGATGGGCAACCGCCTTGATATCTGCTGAGGTGGCGTGGAAGCGACCGTGCAACAGTGCCCGGGCTTTCGCCCCTGCAATCATATTCTGCCCGGCTCGCGGTCCGGCTCCCCAACTGACATACTGTTTAATAAACCGGGACGCTTCCGGTTCATCGGGACGTGTTGCGCGGGCCAAATCGCGGGCATACTTAAAGACATGTTCTGCCACAGGAACTTTACTGACAACATCCTGCATTGCCAGAATCTGTTTGTCATTCAATATCGCTGAAAGATGTTGCTGCATGTTAGAGCTGGTTCTGACCAGAATTTCCAGTTCCTGCTCTGCAGAAGGGTACTTCACGATTGTATTAAACATGAAGCGGTCGAGCTGTGCTTCCGGAAGGGGATAAGTTCCTTCCTGTTCGATCGGGTTTTGTGTCGCCAGGACGAAAAACGGGGCGGGCAGGCGATACGTGTTGGTCCCCACGGTCACGTGACGTTCCTGCATCGCTTCGAGTAACGCCGCCTGAGTTTTAGGAGGCGTCCGGTTAATTTCATCGGCCAGAAGAATATGCGTAAACAACGGTCCGGGCATGAACTGGAAAATTTTCTTACCGGTTTCAGGATCATCCTGAAGAATATCGGTCCCTGTAATATCCGAAGGCATTAAATCGGGAGTGAATTGAATCCGCCGGAAAGAAAGATGCAGCAACTGAGCGACGGTACTGACAAGCAGTGTCTTGGCCAGTCCGGGAACTCCCACAAGCAGGCAGTGCCCTTTGCACAGCATCGCAATAAGAATCTGCTCGACCACTTCCTCCTGCCCGACAATCACCTTGGCGATCTCTTCGCGCATCTTCGCCGAAGCGGTCATCAATCCGCGAATTGCATTCGCTTCCCGATTTTTGTCACGAGGTTCTGAATGTTCATTCGAATGGGGATCGACCGTATTCATTATTAACTCCTGGAATATTCAAATGGTTATCGAGTCCTTATACTACTAAGTTGTCCCACTAAATTCCAAAGCAGAAACTGGAAATAAGCGAATGTCTACTGTTTCCTGGCTGATTTTTGATGTCGAAGCGGTCGCGGATGGTGATTTGATTTCCCGGATTAAATATCCGGACGACTCCCTCAACGCAGCCGAGGCGATTGCCCGCTATCGGGAAACGCTCCTTGCTGAAAGGGGAAGCGACTTTATCGCGCATACTTATATGCTTCCGATTTCGGTTGCGATTGCCAAAGTGGCCGATGATTTTTCCCTGATCGATATAGTAGTACTCGACGATCCCGAGTACCGCCCGGCGACCATCACCCAGCATTTCTGGAACGGCTGGCGACATTACAAACGCCCCACTTTCGTTACTTTCAACGGACGTGGTTACGACATTCCTTTGATGGAACTTTCCGCTTATCGTTACGGTTTGTCGCTGCCGGACTGGTTCAATGTCGATGCCCGCACTTACGAGCAATTCAGAAACAGATACAACACGCAGCGGCATCTCGACTTAATGGATCTGATTTCCAACTTCGGTGCAACACGTGTGCAAGGTGGTTTGAATGTGCTGGCGAACATCATCGGCAAACCGGGCAAAACCGGCATCGATGGTTCCCAAGTGCAGGATGTTTACGATGCAGGCGGCGTCCAGAAAATTAACGATTACTGCATCTGCGATGTTCTCGACACCTATTTTGTGTTTCTTCGAACGCGAGTTTTAATCGGCAAACTATCCCTTGAACAGGAACAACAACTCGTTCAACAGACAAAAGAGTTC
>WFOZ01000303.1 GCA_015487825.1 Planctomycetaceae bacterium | reverse complement strand
GAATCAACGCATTCGCAGAGAGCAATTTTCGTCCCGCTTTTTTCCTTGATCGTTAGACATCGTTCCCTCCAATCCTTTGGAAAGCTTTCTCAGTTGTGTAAAGTCACCATTTTCGCAGAATCGTTTACGAAATCAAATACCAATTCCCCCTGCAAACACAGACTTTTCATAACCAGCGGGAATCGCTGATAGATTTACTCTATTTTTCATGGAACGCAACTACGATAAGCTGAACCAGCAACGAGTACCTGTAAACTGCGAAGAATTTTTCAACAGCAAACAGAGACTCACTTTCAGGAATCCCGTTTAAGCGAAATGATCAGCAGCAGACGCAGGCGATCACCTGGAATTTCTCTGACTTCGTTCTTTTCAGGAACAAGTTCAGCTTCCACTTTCTGCTTCATTGTTTTCGTGGCTTCTTTTTCAGCCAGAGGGACCTGAAGAGCCAAAGGGGATGCTGGTCGAGGTTTTGTACTGAGAGCGTGGCTTCGATCAATATCCACCTTCAATTTTTTCGGTGAAAGGCGAACCGGGACCTGATAGGAATCGGTATTGATTGAAGCAACAGTAGAGGATCCGGATGCAGGCTTACCAGTTTCTTTTCTCTTTAATTCCGTACTGTGAACCGCAGCAGTCTGCGGTTTAACATCGGGTTTTCCTGAATTGTAAATTTTTCGCTTGGCCCTGCTGTGACTCTTTTTCGGAGAATCGGAATGCTGAGCGACCGCCCTGTTGAAACCTTCAGATGGCTCAGTCAAAACTCTCCAGCGAGGAATAGAGTTATTATGTTTTCTATTCTTAGCCTGTACCGGGAATGGATCGGGAGCAGCCTTCTTATCTTTTTTATTCACAGAAGATAGAACATCGTGCATAGAATCTCGATTGATATCAAACCTTTGCAGAGTATTTCCATTGGAATCAACCGGCTCGAGCCCATAAGAAGTCCCAGCCAGATTGGGGACGTTGCCAACATAAACTTCGCGAATATTTTTCAATCCATCAAGCTGAGCCAGACTGCTCAAAACCTGTTCCTGCGATGCCTCTACATACAGAGCAATCATCCCCTCCTGCTCAATCACCTGCTTTTCAGCTTTGCCAGGCCCCCCTGTCGAAGCCTGTTGTCCGGCAATCAGTTTCCCGGCATCTTTCCTATCATCGCTGTTCTCATCGCGTGAACCAGCCTTCACAGGGGAAGGAACCTTTCCTTTTGTGCCCGCCAATCTAAGTTGTGAAATGGGGACGATCTGATTACTACTCAACAGTACCTGAATAGTTCCAAATGCTTCCTCAACATCAACAACGCTCAGTTCAACAACAGAAACATTTTTCCCCAGAGAATTACTCGATATATACTGCACCAGTTCACCCGGTTCGAGAATTCCGTTCAATTTGGGAGAAGTCGCCAGAGTATTGATATAATCGATCGATTTTTTCGACAAGACAGCAGGCAGTGGTGGAATTCCTTCCGAGACACCGGCCATTGCAGCAGGAATACGTGAGACAGCCGCGCGATGCTCCAGGTCAGGTGCTGCTGAAACCGAATCGCTGAGCTTCATACCTCTGGTTTTTTCAACAACACTTTCACTAAAATCGCTTTCAGCAACTTCGGCAATATCAAACTCATCATCAGTTTGAAAGTCGGAACGTGCTGGAGCAGCTTCGCCCATGACGATTAAATTTTCTCGCTGGATGTCGTTCACTGTCATTTGCTTCGACATATAATAGAACGTGCCAACGGTTGCGACCAACATCAACAGACTTGCAGAAGCCACCATCTGAACAAGACGTGAGCCGAGAAGAGGTTGCCTAGGAAGAGTTGCCGGCTCGGGAAGTAGCGTTTCCCGTTCAATCTGACTGTGAACTGCTTCGATCAAACCGGAAGGTGTCGACTCACTCGGCAGTTCGCGCAGCAAACTACCCATCTCCCGGAAATCGTCGAGCATTTGAGCATCTGCAGAAGTCTCTGCAAGATGTCGTTCCACCAGCTCGCGATCCGATTGAGACGTCAACTCCCCATCAAGATAGGCAGAGATCAGTTCGGGATCGAATTCAGATTTCATGATTC
The DNA here is from genome assembly GCA_015487825.1 of Planctomycetaceae bacterium. GTDB lineage: Bacteria > Planctomycetota > Planctomycetia > Planctomycetales > Planctomycetaceae > Rubinisphaera. The sequence goes on along the minus strand of WFOZ01000303.1, from coordinate 677 downwards.
CAAATGGGTTGGCCCCATCCCACGTAAAAAAAAGTAATCAAACAGGATACGTTACGATGTCCCTGCAAAACCGACTCTTAAAATATGACTGTTATGCCTGACAGATTTCCTCACCTTCAGGCAGGAGTTTCAGTAAATTCTCTCTCAGTAAACTTCTGGCCCGATGAATGCGACTGCGAACCGTTCCCAGAGGGACATTCACAATTTCCGCAATCTGTTCATATTTGAAACTTTCCATCTCTTTAAGAATCAAAACTGTTCTGTATTCCTCCGGCAAACTCTCCAACGCTGTTCGCACCATTTGCTGACGCTCTGTCGTTTCCATTCGGTGATCAGGTCGGCTATCCAGGTGGTGATCTTCAGGAGTGATTGAACCGGAGGTGGGTTGACGATCCATCGATGTTGTCGGCAGCGTTTTTTTTCGCTTGCGGCTCATCGCAACATTATACGCGACCCGAAACAGCCAGGAATAAAACCCGGACTCTCCACGAAAAGAGGCCAATTTCGTCCAGGCCATCACAAACGCTTCCTGAACAATGTCCCGGGCATCTTCCCGATCTCGCAGAATCTGCACCAAGGCGTTAAACAGCCGATCCTGATATCGCAACATCAGCACATCGAACGCCCCGGTCTGCCCGGAAACAGACTCTGCAATCAATTCTTGGTCGGTCTTGTTC
>WFOZ01000302.1 GCA_015487825.1 Planctomycetaceae bacterium | reverse complement strand
GCAGAATGACGCCCTTTATATCTGTAAAACCGAGCTGTTGATCTTTCAGGTAATGTTCATCGGTCGCAATGAGTGCAGAAAGATGGGCTCCTGCAGAATGTCCCATTAATACAACCTGATTCTTGTTCCCTGCATATTTCGTGATATTATTTTTCACCCATTTGACCGCTGCAGCGATGTCGCTTGCCTGCCCCGGAATATCCGTTCGTGGATGTAGTCGATAATTGATACTGACCAGAACATAACCTGCCTGGGTAAATGCAGCCGGTTTCAAATGCACATCAGCCTTGTTTCCGAATTTCCACCCACCGCCATGGACCCAGATAACAACCGGATAATTTTCACCTTCTGCCGGAGCGTAGATATCCAGATTTCTTTCCTGAATTGCTCCCTGCTTTTGTTGCAGATAAATAACATTCCTCTGAACTCTCATTCCTTTCGCAGCGGCCTGTTTGCAGAAAGTGTTTCCGACAAATAATGTGGTTACAGTTCCAATCAGAAATAATTTTAAGCGATACTTCATCATTATTCCCCCACCCGCATTTGTTAATGAATATCAGACACACCAATCCTACCGGTGAAAAAAGTGAAGCGTTTTGAAATTGTCTTTCAAATGAAACGAATGATGAAAAAAAGAGACAATTAATTGTTGAACAACAAGAAGAGATGTCAATTGAAAATAGAGAATGAACTGTAGAATGTCAGTCGCTTAAATATACCACATAAAACCTTCAGCGGGTCATTCTTTTTGATACTTGGCGGCAGATAGCTACAATTTGCAGTTGGCTTTTTATCTCTGGTTTTATCCTGCTCGGAGCAAGGGGCAGCAGGGCATTTTTTAGAACTGGTAAACTTCAATCTTCCAGTCGCCTTCACCGATTACTTCGAATTTGTATTCGCCTGGTTTATCGTAGTTGAGACTGCCATGCTTGCGGATAATTTTTCGCTGGATTTCCATCAGTAAATTCTGATGACCATCTGAGCGTTTCCAGATAATCTGTTTGAGATGCCCGTTGTGGGTCCAGCGGAATTCCCAGTTTTGCTTCACCTTAAATGATCCGGTTGTGCCGTTATCTTTTCCGGTGAATGTTGCGATTGGTTCAGCTTTGGGTTGAGAAGAAGGATCGACCATAAAAGAAGTGACCGATGTGATTGCAAGCACCATCAGGAACAATCCCAGACAAACCAGCGTAAAGCCACGCGCCGTTTGAATGCCATGCCTGGGGGCGAGAGTCGGTTCAGAAGTCATCGTCACTGTTTTTCGGAACTCGAATTAAAAATGGATGGCTCGTTTATCGACAGCCATCGCGGCTTCCTTGACCGCTTCGGCTAATGTCGGGTGCGCGTGAGTGCAGCGGGCCAGGTCTTCGCTGCTGGCACAAAATTCGATTGCGACTGCAACTTCCGCAATAAGATCGCCAGCATGAGGCCCCAGGATGTGAGCACCAAGAATGCGGTCTGTTTTTTTATCGGCCAGAATTTTAACCATTCCCTCGGTATGCCCGATCGCTCGAGCCCGCCCGTTGGCTGCGAATGGGAATGATCCTTTTTTGTAGTCGATACCGCTTTCTTTAAGCTGTTCTTCAGTTGCACCGACCGAGGCGATTTCCGGGCTGCTATAAACAATTGCAGGAATTGCATCGTAATTGACATGGCCGTAGCCGGTCACGATTTTTTCGACACACGCAATCCCTTCCTCTTCTGCTTTGTGTGCCAGCATCGCCCCGCCAATGACATCGCCAATCGCATAGATTCCGTTTACAGAGCTTTGGTACGCTTCGTTAATTGGAATGAAGCCTCGTTTGTCTGTTTCGATACCTACCGATTCCAATCCCAGATCAGCCGTGTTAGGACGCCTGCCAACTGCAACCAGAACGCGATCACATCTCAGATTTTCATGTCCTTCAACATGGACATCGCACGTTTTTCGATTCAGCGTGACTCCGGTTACTTTGGCTCCCAACTGGAATTCCAGTCCCTGAGACTTGAGCACTTTGAGAGACTGCTTAGCCAGTTCATCATCCATGCCGGGCAGAATGCGATCCAGATATTCCAGTACCATTACTTTTGAACCGAGTCGTCGCCAGACGGTTCCGAGTTCCAGGCCGATCGCTCCTCCTCCAATAACAACCATTTTAGCGGGAACAGTTGAAAAATTGAGTGCCTCGGTGCTGGAAACAACCCGATCTCCATCGAAGTCGATCCCGGGGAGTGTTGCAGGGACAGAACCGGTAGCAATGAGAATGTTTTTGCCCGTCAGTTCGCTCACTTGCCCCTGGCTGTTCGTAACACTGACTGCACCAGGTGCGGTGATACGACCATGTCCCAGGTATCGCGTCACTTTATTTTTCTTCAGTAATCCTTCGATTCCCTTGGTCAACGTCGAAACCGTCTGGTCCTTCTGATTGAGCATTTGAGGGAGATCGAGTTCCACTTTTCCGATACGGATTCCCCGGTTGATCAAACCATCTTTTGCCTGCTCAAACAGTTCGCTTGATTCGAGAAGTGCTTTGCTCGGAATGCAGCCCACCCGCAGGCAGGTTCCGCCCAGTGCAGGTTCTTTTTCGATACAGGCGACTTTCAGCCCGAGTTGAGCCGCCCGAATCGCAGCGACGTAGCCACCCGGTCCCGCCCCGATAACGATTAAATCGTGTTGTGTGCTCATTGAAATGCTTTTCAATCTGGTTTGTATGTATGTTACACTTGGGAGAGCTCGCCTTTTATATTTCAAGCAACATTCTGCTCGGTTCTTCCAGAACGTCTTTGAGTCGTTTGAGGAATGTAACTGCTTCACGGCCATCAACCACTCGATGATCGTAAGTGAGGGCGACGTACATCATCGGACGAATGACCACTTCTCCATCGACAGCAATCGGACGCTCGAAAATGCCATGCATTCCCAGCACACCACTTTGAGGCGGATTGACAATCGGTGTTGAAAGCAGCGAGCCGTAGATGCCTCCGTTGGTGATCGTGAAGTTGCCTCCTTCCATTTCATCAAGATTGATTTTGTTTTTTCGTGCCCGCTGTCCGAAATCGGCAATCGTCATTTCAATCTGTGCAAAGCTCATTCGCTCTGCATTGCGAATGACCGGAACAACAAGTCCTTTCCCTCCGCCCACGGCTACGCCAATATCGTAGTAGTTGCGGTAGACTAAATTATCCCCCTTCATCTGGGCGGCAACCTGAGGCACCTGGTTCAGAGCATCGACAACACCTTTGACAAAAAACGACATAAACCCAAGTTTAATATCGTATTTTTTTATGTATGCCTCTTTGAACTGGTTCCGCAGCGACATAACTTTCGACATATCGATTTCATTGAATGTTGTCAGTAACGCTGCGTTGTTTTGAGCTTCAACAAGCCGTTCTGCAATCCGTTTGCGAATCGGGCTCAACGGGACAATTTCTTCTTCCCGCATCGCCCCGGAAGTTGCAGGGGAATCGTAAGAAGCTGTTGCTCCCGATCCTGCGCTGACAACATCTTCTTTCAGAATACGCCCACCCGGGCCGGTTGGGGTGATTTGATTGGCAGAAAGACCACGCTGGGCCATTTCTCTTGCTGCTGCCGGCATTACCTTCGCTGAACCGTCAGCTGAATCGGGAGAACTTGCTGCGGGAGCGGCTTCGGTTGCCGGTTGATCTTTTTGGGGAGTTGCTTCACTGCCGGCAGGTGCTTCGACTTCTTCGAAATAGCCGATTAAATCACCGACAGCAGCCATCTCGCCTGCCTTTTTAAGAATACGGGTCACTTTTCCGTTTGCCGGAGCAGGAACGTCAAACGTCGCCTTGTCGGTTTCCAGTCCGACCAGATCGCTATCTGCAGCGACCCATTCACCTTCTGCGACATACCATTCCCCAATTTGCACCTCGGAAATAGACTCTCCGACCGCAGGAACTTTGATCTCCATTGCCATGCTCTGCTCCGCATTAAATTGTCAGCAGTCGTTAGAAACAGTTCCGGAAAAAGATGATGGAAAGGAAATCGGCTCTCAAAAACTATTCCCCTTCCCTGGCGCCAAACATATCTTTCCCAGTAGATGTGAGGATATAGCCCCTGAGATATCCGTCAACTATGCCCATGCTGAAAAAGAAGAACCCTTTCAAAAAAAGAGAGACAAACAGTAGCTATTGCATTGATCTGGGAGTTCAGGAAAGATAAGCAAAGGTATTCCACTGTCTTGTTGTTTTTTCAATAGACACTACTGACGATAATTTTTCGGCTACGCCTGGTTAGGAACTACATCTTTTGAATAACTCTCCCGAAAAAATTCGAATGCGTGGGTTTGCAAAACGGTATCCTGTTGACCGGGCGATTGCCTGGATTGATTCACAGACCCGGGCGATTCAAGCAGAAACGATCCGTATTGATGTCGCAACCGGGCGTGTGCTGGCGGAACCGATTATTTCGCCAATGAATGTGCCTGCGTTTGATCGCTCTGCGATGGATGGCTACGCCTTGATTGCGCGGGAGACCATCGGGGCGAGTGAATCGGTGCCGATCTCTTTTCGCTTAACGGGACGTTCTTTCCCTGGCAGCGATCCGACTTCAACTGTCTTCCCGGGAACCTGTGTGCAGATAATGACAGGTGCCCCGATTCCGGGTGGAGCCGATGCGGTTATTCCTGTTGAGTATACCGCGATTGACGCAGAAACCGTTCATGTTCAGCAGGCAATTGCTCAGTTTAAGCATCTCAGCAAAACAGGAGAGGATATCCGCAAAGAACAGGAAGTTTTTCGTGCAGGGCATATTCTTCGTGCGCAGGATCTGGCGATGCTCGCTGCTTTGGGGATTCCTGAAATCAGCGTGATTCAACAACCCCGTGTCAGAATCATACTGAGTGGCAACGAACTGGTGAAGCCGGGCGAACCGCGTGGACAGCATCAGATTTTTGAAGCGAATTCCTATCTGTTGAAAAGTCTGATCCCTCGTGATGGTGGTGTGATTGAATCAGTTCAATTTGTGAATGATGAACGAACTGCGATCAAAAACGCTCTTGAGAAACCGGGAGCCGACCTCATTCTTATTTCAGGAGGCACAAGCGTCGGGCAGGAAGATTTTGTTCCCGCTGTGGTGAATGAACTTGGCGAACTCGCGATTCACGGGATCGCGATGCGGCCTTCCAGTCCGAGCGGGATGGGAAAAATTGGAGACAGTTTCGTCTTTCTGCTTCCGGGGAATCCGGTTTCCTGTTTATGTGGATACGATTTTTTTGCAGGACGAGCGTTACGAATTCTCGCGGGCTACCCGGCTGGCTGGCCTCATCGACAGATTCAGGGGCGACTCAAAAAGAAAATCAGTTCTGCGGTGGGGCGAACCGATTACTGCCGGGTTTCTGTATGTCAGGACGAAACGGGAGCCGAACCTGCAGGAGTGATTCCGTTGGCAATCAGCGGGGCTTCCATTCTTTCCACGACTGTTCAGGCAGATGGCTTTGTCATCATCCCCGAAAACCTGGAAGGCTATCCGGCTGGTGAGAATGTGATTGTGAATTTATACGAATGATCACATTTGGGAAATTTTGATTCCTCAGTTGATCTGAGGCTGTTTTCTGTTAGAATCCTCCACTTCGATACCGATAAACAAGATTATTGACTGTAAAACAGAGACAATCTCCAGAAATAGCGGAACCTTTCAGATGGCCAAGACACAACGAAAACTGAAAAAAGCTAACCACGGGAAACGTCCCGCCAGTGCGAAGGCTCGTAAAGCCAAACGGAAGCATTTTCGTTTCTC
>WFOZ01000301.1 GCA_015487825.1 Planctomycetaceae bacterium | reverse complement strand
GCGTTCCTTCGCATCGATTACTGGCAATGAAACGGGGCGAAGCGGATGGAATGCTGCGAGTGAAAATTGAACTTGATGATGAAATCGTACTTCGTAAACTCAGGTCGAAACTTGTGACAAATCACAAATTTGAATTTAGCAGAGATTTACTTGACACGGTGGAAGATTGTTATCGACGCTTGCTGTTGCCTGCAGCTGAATCGGTTACGGTGCAGAGGCTTAAAGAACAGGCTGATGAGGAAGCGATTCAGGTGTTTGTCAAAAACCTGCGCGAACTATTACTGGCTGCTCCAGCTGGACCGCAGGTGACGATGGGGATTGACCCGGGGTTTCGGACCGGATGTAAAGTAGCCGTAGTGGATGGCACGGGGAAGTTTCTGGAAAGTTGCACGATTTTCCCCACGCCGCCTCGTAACGATACGGAATCTGCTGCAAAGCTCCTATCGGATTTAATCTCCCGTCACCATATCAAACTGATTGCCATTGGAAACGGAACTGCTTCGCGCGAAACCGACGTATTTGTCAGCGAACTATTAAAAAAGCTGAATGCTCAATACGATGCAAAACAAGCTGTTGGTAAAGTGATGGTCAGCGAATCGGGTGCATCGATTTACTCGGCCAGCGAACTGGCCACACGAGAATATCCCGAGTTGGATGTTACGGTTCGGGGAGCTATCTGTATTGCGCATCGTTTACAGGACCCGCTGGCAGAGTTGGTAAAAATCGATCCGAAGTCAATCGGTGTTGGCCAGTACCAGCACGATGTGAATCAGACACAGCTTAAGCATGCTTTGGAGAGGGAAGTGCAATCGTGTGTGAATTTAGTGGGCGTCGATGTGAACATGGCGAGTAGTTCGTTGTTGTCGCATGTTGCAGGGATTGGTCCCAAACTGGCCGAGCGGATTGTTGAGCATCGTGATTCTCAGGGACGGTTTGAATCGCGGCAGAAATTATTGAAAGTTCCCAAACTGGGCCGAAAAGTATTTGAGCAGGCAGCCGGATTTTTACGAATTCGTGACGGAAAAGATCCGCTGGATAACTCGGCTGTCCATCCGGAAAGTTATCACATAGTCGAAAAGATGGCGAGGAAACTGGGCGTTGCGACCAGCCAATTGGTTGGAAGTTCCACTTTGGCTGCGAGTCTGAATGCTGAAGAGTTCGTTGATGATAACTGTGGATTGCTCACCGTTCAGGATATTCTGGAGGAGTTGGCCAAGCCGGGCCGTGATCCGCGCAGTGAATTCAAAATGGCAAAATTTGCGGAAGGGGTCAACGAAATCGAAGACTTGAAAGTCGGGATGATTCTGGAAGCGGTCGTGACCAACGTGACCAACTTCGGGGCTTTTGTCGATCTGGGAGTGCATCAGGACGGGTTGATTCACATTTCACAACTTGCCAACGAATATATCCAGTCCCCCGGCGATGTCGTTTCGCTAGGAGATGTGGTGCGTGTCAAGGTTTTAGAGGTTGATCTGGATCGCAGACGAATCGCCGTTTCTCGAAAACAGGCCTGATTCCATTCGCTGTATCGTTGCTCTGATTGTTAAAATATGAGAAAGCATCTGTTTTCAAACAGAAAACTCCTCGACCTGCTTCCGTAGAAGAGTCGAGGAGTTTCGCTTCGGAACGTAAGCTTGGAAGGAATGCCCGGTTCCAGTTACCGAAGTTGTGAACAGAGAGAAATTACACTCAGTTCCGTTTGAAATATTGCATCAACCTGAAGACTATGGAATAGTCCTGAAATAACTTCCCTATGTTTAATCGATTCAATTTGTGGGGTGCATCGTGGCACCTTTTTCACCACAGGAACAGGCTGGTGCGTCACGACGCACCCTACGGTAAACCGAAAACTTATATCGGAACTTTCCTATATTTAGAAGATGCACCTGTCGTTAGTTCTCGCCATAGAAGCGGGTTTGTTCTTCAAAGGTGAGTGGTTCGGATGAAGCTGCGGAGGTCATGCGGGCACGGAACCGCAAGTTGCCTTCAAGGCTGCCTACCACATGCACACGGAATGTAAATGTCTTGCCTGCTTCAACCGATTTCAATGGTTGGAAGAGAATCAGGTTACCATCGGTAACGTGCCTGGTGGGGCCGCTGGCTGAGATGAACTGGACACCTGCAGGAAGTTCACAGGAAAGTCCTACGTCAGTTGCTTCAGCTGATCCATCGTTGGTAAGACGGATTTCGTAAGCTGTTTCGCTACCCACTTCGACCGGGTCATCCAGATCGACAATATCTATGACCAGAGAAGCAGAACCTTCAACACGTGTCAGTAGTTGAGAATCTGTTGTTGAACCATGTTCGGAGGTTGTGCGGATGTAATGTACGAACTCGCCAATTTTGGTTGCTTTGAGTTTCACTTTCATCTCGGCTGATTTGTTTGCATCGAGTCGACCGACAAACCAACTGAGAATTCGTGTTGGAGCGTCGTATGTGGCTCCTTTGCTGGCTGAAACAAATTCGAAACCATCAGGAACTTTGTGCATCAGCCGAACATTGCTTGTTCCAATCGTTCCATCATTTTTTACTTTCAACGTGTAGGTGGCAACACGCCCTTTGTATCGCAAGCCTGGGCCATCAATCTCTGCCTGTAGACTTGGTGAGATGACGTTAACCGATGCTTCGGAAGTTCTAAGCAGGCTGCCATCTGCAGTCGCACTGACCTGAATTGTCTGATTTCCACCGCCAACTGCAACGAGTGCCAACCGAATTGTGCGGGATTCACCAGGGTTCAAAGAACCAACATCCATAATCAGTTTTTCACCACGTGGATGTTCCAGCCCGGTTGGAATAAGAGCTTCGAGTCGAACATTTTTGGCAATTCCATTACCGGGATTGGTAATCGTTACCGAATGTGAAGCAGGATCACCAACCATCGCTTTGGCTGGACCTTCCATTTTCAAAGCAAGCAGTGGTTCGCGTACAACAAATTCTGCCTGAGTTGCACCGGTGAAGTGCACCTGAGCTGTTGCAGCAAGCGGGCCTCGCTGGGAAGGAATCAGCTTAACAGTAATTTTTTTAGTTTGTCCCGAGTTCAGTTTTCCAATATTCCAGGAAAGTTTTTCGATTGCACTATCTGGTTTGGGAGTGGCGTTTATCAGGCGAACGGTTGCGGGGAAGTTTGCATCAACACTGACGCCGTAAGCTGTACTTTTGCCAATATTCGTGACAATCAGTTCGCATTCGCTTTCCTGACCGACATTGATGTCCGCTCCGGTATTCCATTCGATTTTTACGCTTGGGGTTTGGGCTCCGGTTGCAATATTCCCTAACGAAACTGTTTTGGACAGGGATGTTGCAGGATACTGCTTTGCAGTTTGAGAAATCGGTTGACGATTTATTTTCAAACTGGCTGTAGGAAGAGTTGGTTTATGATGAATGGGCGGCTGCAGAGTTTTGGAAACTGCTGGAGCTGCTTTTTTCCTGTTGTTGCGAGCATGCCTGGCCCATTCAGGAAGTTCTGATGTCTGTTTTTCTTTAGCGGTTGCAGAAACCGGAAGCACAGCGTTGCTCGATTTGCCATCTGCTTTGCTTTGATAGCCTGCGTTGAAAACAGTCCCGTTGGGGGAACTTGCTGGTTCCGATTTTTTGAATAATTCGCTGTAATAATTTTTCAGACCGACGTTACCACCAGAGCGTTGGTAAGGCTGTTGGAGTTGCATTCGAACTTGCGGTAACGAACCTTTTCGAACTTCCTCGGCAGGTAATCCTGATTTGGAATCGGTTGCATCGAATGTTTTCGACTCTCCCAGATTCAGAATTATTTCTTCTGCAGAAACCGCAGTGATCAGGCCACCCAGTGTTATTGCGATAGCCAATAATTGCGTGCGGTACGCAAAAACACCTTCTTTTATCAGCAGACCGCTCCGCATAATTACATCTCCTTACCGAAAATACGTTGACTCGAAAAAAGTGATTCACATCAATAAAATGACGCTATCTTCGAGTATCGGTCGTAACGGTTTTAAGGCTTCAGTAAAATGGGCAAAATCTAACGATTGTTCGGATAATTCAGATTAGCATTAAAACAATCGCTGTTTTAAGTACCTCGCCGGTTGCCGAATTGCTGGATCTGCAATCTTGTTGATAGATGAAACCCATGCTTCATGGCCAGAGGTTGCAGCCAGATCATTTTTTCAACCAGGCATTTGGCTTCAATTGCCTGGGGCATCAACCAGACGTGCCTCCTGTCGATTTCCGGAAATTCTTCCAGATACGCCAGTACATCATCAACGTCTTCTGTCTGATCGATGACAAACTTGAACTGACAGCTATAAGATTCGAATAACGCGCAGATAGCTTGCGGAACATGCCTGCGCTGTTCGTGGCGGACTGCCCAGGTTGAATCGTTTAATGGAGTCGAATTACTCCGCTTGGGACTGATTGACATTAAATCGATCGGCAAATCCTGAAAACGAGTTCCCGCAGTTTCGATGGTGATAAAGCGGTCCTGCCTTTTTAACGCGACTGTCAACTCTTTCAAATCAGCAAAGATCATTGGTTCGCCTCCCGTAATGACCACATGCGGATACCACCACTGTTTGACAGATTCGACAATTTCACCGACCGACATCTGCTTTCCCTCCGGCGACCAGGATGCATAAGGCGTATCGCAGAAAGAACAGCGCAGGTTACACCCGGAGAGCCGGATAAATACACTCGGTGTCCCGGTGTGCTGCCCTTCCCCTTGTATTGATGCAAATATTTCTGAAACCAGCAAAAAATCTATCCTCGAATAATATAACAGTTACCTCAAACCGCCTGCTGCCGGGCTGCCTGTTCCTGAGTGTACACGACCTCTCTTATGAGATTGAGCGTGCAGATAATACCTGAAGACGAGTAATAAAAATACCACGCCGAAAGGAGGTATAGGAAGTCTAGGGGGTTTGAATTGGTAGTTGGCCCTTCGCTTGTTTTTTTAGCACAACAGGGACGATGAGTATACGAAGCAGACCAGGTGCGATCATATTATTACGTGAATTAAGCATATTACGTATGACCATGACAAAGGTATCTCTTGTTCAAGTTGTATTGCCAGTACCTGTTTGTGCTGTTTTTGGGGAAAACTGCAATTTTTTCCTCCAAATCAACTGAAAACCAGAAGTTCAGATTCTATTCCCAGGCAGGGGGTCCTGCTTGATGCGGTTGGTACAAGACGAATTCAAATCGAGAAGGAAAATGCTATGAAAAAAGGGTCTATAGGGACTTGGGTTGCCCTGCTGTTTATTGTCGCCGGAACTGCTACCGCACAGGCGCAGGCGGTGAATTACGCTTCAGCAACTGATTTTAATGAAAGAATCAATCAGCTGGAAATTGAGCTGGCTTCTTATCGATCTGCAATTAACTCAGTTTGTACCGATGGTTGTGATCTTGGTTGTGAAACTGAATGTTTAGGAGATACCTGCTCAACCTGTTGCCCCAAAGGTGGCATCGTCGCTGGTGCAGAAGTTTCATTCCTGAAGCCTTATCATACAGAAGGTCAGACATCCAACTACGACTACACGGCAACACCGCGCGTCTGGTTGGGATATGAAAGAGCAGATGGACTTGGGATTCGTGCGCGATGGTGGCAAATGAATGCAAACGGACCTGCTACGAGCCGTTACGACCAGATTCGTATGCGAATGATTGATCTGGAAGTAACAGACCAGTTTACGTTGGGACGTAAACTGGAAGGTCTTGTTTCCGGTGGTTTTCGTTATGCAGAGTATCGTGAAGATGAATCTGCAGGAACTGGCTTCCTGTCACAACAGCATGCTATGGGTCTGGTAATTGGAACAGAGCTTCGCCGTAACATTTCAGGTGGGTTCAACCTGTTTGGAATGGGACGTACATCAATGCTGTTCAGTGAGAGCAATCTCGAAAACGGTGCAGTTACCAGTGAAAATACAACTTTCACTGTTTCCGAATTACAGTTGGGAGTTGAGTACAATCGCGAGATCATGAATGGCAGCTCTAACCTGTTTGCACGCGTTGCTGCTGAAACTCAATACTGGAATGGCGTTAGTGATGATGATACTGAAGATATCAGCTTGATGGGATTGGCATTTGCCTTCGGTATCACTCGTTAATAAAGAATTGGTCTGGTTAACGAAGTTGATTCGTAATTGAAAACCGGATGTGCTGAGAAGCACACTTGGGAAAATATAAAACGGCGAAGTGTCTTCTGTTGACGCTTCGCCGTTTTTCAATTGACGGTCTCATTTCGATATTGAAGAACCAGTACGGATGGTTTGTTTTGACAGCCATAACCAAAATTATTTGTAACTATTCAGCGTTGTTTGGTTATTGCAGAAATTCAGGGTGTTTGTAGGGTCCGCTACCCGCGGACCATCGCGTAAAACAGGGGGGTCCACTTCCCATCGTGGTCCGCAATAGCGGACCCTACAAACTGGTTCATTCTGATAGCCGTTCGCAAACTTTTACCGTTAGTAATACGAATAGTTCCCCGTTCCCAAGCTGGACGGCTTGGGAACGAGTTGAATCATTCCATCACACCTTCAGTTTTACAGTTTGAGATGAAGTTTCCCAAAGAATAATTCGTGTTTATTAGTGTCTATTTGTGGTTCAAGTCTCTGTTTGGTTGCGGCTATGCCGCGCTGGGTGTTATTACAGATAGCTTTGCAGACCTTGCTGGTTCAGTAGTTCGATTATCTGTTTGATCGCATTTTCATCGCTTTTGTCGGCGACCAATGTTGCATCGTGTGTGTGGACGATGATGGAATTTTTGACTCCGATGGTGGCAATCATGTGATTTTCTCCGGATCGGATGACGCAGCCTTCGGTGTCAACTCCCAGATGCGATCCGATTATCGTGTTCCCTGCATCGTCTTCGCCGTGCAGTCGTTGCAGCGACTGCCAGCTTCCCAGATCGTCCCATTCAAACGGAGCTTCGACCACGGCGATACTTTCAGCTCGCTCCAGAACAGCATAATCTATAGAGATCGCCGGGCAGAGTGGAAATTCATTTTCCAGAACCTGTTGATAGTTCTCTGTGCCGATGGCAGAAGTGATTTTGTCGATCTGCTTCATTAGCTCCGGCTCATAAGTTCGCAGTGCATTCAGGATCGTTTCCGCTTTCCAGAGAAAGATTCCACAATTCCAGAAAAAAGTACCTGCCTGAAGATATTGCGTTGCAACTGATCGCTCCGGTTTTTCGCGAAAACTTTTCACTTCAAACGCACGTCCCTGAGATACCGGCATCGGTTCTGCTCGCTCAATGTATCCGAACCCCGTAGAAGGGAAATTGGGGATCACTCCAAACAGACTTAATAACTCTGGCTGCCTCTCGACCAGTTCCTGTGCTGATGCAATCCCCTGCTGAAAATCTTTATCAGTGGAGATAACATGATCAGCAGGCATTACCAGCATCACTGCCTTGGAATCTTTTTTGAGCAGATGTGCTGCAGCCAAAGCTACGCATGGGGCAGTGTTTCGGGCAGCGGGCTCTATCAGAAAGTTTTCGGCAGGTAATTGACACAACTGCTGCCTGGTTGTTGATTCCTGCTTGTGGCTGGTAACAACCCACATTCGCGATTGATCAATGAGACCGGCACAGCGAGCTGCCGTCTGTTGAATCATTGTTTCTTTGCCGACTAAATTTAACAGTTGTTTTGGAACTCCTGTCCTGCTCAAGGGCCAAAATCGGGTTCCGCTTCCTCCCGCCATTATTACCGCATGCAGCATCTATTTTCCCTTTCGTTCGATTGAGTCTGTTTGATCAACAATAATTTTCTGACAATCGTGGCTCAATCGACTCATACAAAAGAACACGGCTTGCCCACAAGTTTGTTATATCATGCTGTTACGATTCGGGGCTACCGGTTTCATGCGCCAGTCCTTGAGAATGGGAGAAATTGTACTTCACATTAATCAATAATACAGAAAAGGATGCTTATTCCGCCTGTTGTTCAAGGGGTTTGCTTAGCCCTGGTGGGATGCTGTGAATTTTTTTGTAACGTGCCATTTGGTGGAAAGCCGGTCACCATCGTATCTGTCAGGCAAAATCGCTTCTTCGTTGGATGAACCTTTCTTATTGATCTGCAAACGAGTAATCTATTTACTGAAGCAGATGCTTTTGGTTTTGAAGAACGAATCCTTTCTCGCAACCGTGATAACGTTATCAGAAGGAGGAAGCTGGATATGACAGACGAATCAGAAATTCCTCATCCAGGAGCTCATGAGCATTTTGGTGAAAACATTCCGTCAGGTGGCCACAAACAGAAATTGACTCCGGGAAAGCATCCGAGCAGTAAATACAACCTTGAAAAAGAGCCTCTTCATGTAGAAGGAGGTGATCCGGAATCCGACCTCATCGAGGAAATGCGGTTAATGCCTCGCGGTGAAGATATGCACCGCTGGAGTGGTGGACTGCTGATGCTGATTATCATCGTAATGATTCTGCTGGTAGGTCTGGGAGTTTATTTTGTAGGGGACGTCTTCTTTGAAAAAGCAATTGATGTAACTATCGAACCGTAATTTTGCTTTCTCAAAACTGCTGTGCAGAACAGAACGGTCGGAATTTGCTGTTGTAGCTGCCCAGCATTTCATTGATGTGGTACTAATTGTCATTTATTAACCGACTACATTTGAGGGTAGTATGAATCGCTTGCGCTTTTTAATTTGCCTGGTAACGTTTCTGCTTCTGTTCACTTCTGGTACTGACCTGCTGGCAAACAAAGCAGCGAAAAAACGACCGAATGTTGTATTCATTCTAACCGACAATCATGGTGCCTGGACACTGGGATGTTATGGCAATAAAGATATCCGTACGCCGCATATCGACAAGCTTGCCAAAGAAGGAATGTTGTTCAAGCGTTCGATGAGCAGTAACCCGGTCTGTTCGCCGACACGGGCCACTTTTCTTACGGGATTGATTCCTTCGCAGCACGGTTTGCATTCTTTTTTTGATGGCAAATACATGATTGGGCCACAAGCGTATTACGCGCTCAAGGAATTCGAGACGCTCCCAAAAATTTTGCATTCAGAAGGTTATGTTTGTGGTTTAAGTGGAAAATGGCATCTGGGAGCCAACATGACGCCTCAGGATGGCTTTTCGTATTGGGCGACAATGGTACGGGGCAGCACGTCCAACTTTTATGAAGATCCGGTCATTATTGATGGTAAGGTTCAGAAAACGCCCAAATATATGACAGACTTATGGACAGACCATGCTGTCAACTTTATTGAACAGAACAAAGCCGGCGAAAAACCTTTCTTCCTGTTTCTTTCCTATAACGGGCCGTACTGCTTGAGTACATTGTTGCTGCGCGAAGCTCAGAATCGTCATGCGGAATATTATTCTGATAAATTTATTCCTTCATTTCCCAGAGACAACATTCATCCCTGGCAATACAACAACAAGGCGTATCACAATAACATTGTCAGTATTCGACGTGTTGCTGCGGAAGTCAGTGGTGTCGATGATGGTGTCGGGACGGTGATGGAAACATTAAAAAAGAACGGACTCGATGAAAATACGATTGTGATTTTCACGGGAGATCAAGGTTGGATGGGCGGTCAGAATGGTTTCTTTGGCATGGGGGATCATACTCGGCCTTACGCCGCCCACGATATGATGATGCATGTTCCACTTATCTTCAGGCACCCGGCTGGTATCAAACCGGGGGCCAGTAATCACATGGTGACGAATTACGATTTCATGCCGAGTTTGCTCGATTATCTCGGCCTGGAAAACCGCATCCCGAAGAAGCCGGTTTCTCCCGGTCGCAGTTATGCAGATGTTTTGCGAGGCAAGAAAATAGATTGGGAAACGGCCATGTTCTACGAAATGGAAGGTTGCCGTTCTGCTCGATCAGAAAACTGGAAATATGTGGAACGCCGTGATCCTGTCGGGCCGAGTGAATTTTACGATATGAAAAACGATCCGTATGAACGAGTCAATTTGTTTGGACAACCGCAATATGCAGAAGTCCAGAAACAGATGCAGGATAAGTTGAATCAGTTCTTCAATAAATATGCGGATCCGCAATACGATATCTGGAAAGGCGGTCGCAGCAAAGCCCGCCGCCTCTACACATCGAAAGGTCACCCCGATTACCGGCCGTTACGAAAAGAGTGATCGAAACAGGGGACCGCTATGTTGCTGATTTTCGTTTAATTCCGGCTGAACATTTGGTGAATCGGCCTCACGATTTAACAGGAAATTTTGTCGATACTTTTATGGTGTGGTCCCGGTATTTCTTTGCAGCTCTTTATGGCTCACGATAGGATTATACTGTTTTCGTGCAGCAATGCCGTAGAATCCCCCAGCACGGCTGGTTCATTCTGATAGCCGTAACCAAACTGATATTTTTTCTAAAATTTGCGAGCCGTTCGCAAACTTTTACCGTTAGTAATATAAGGTTGCACCGGTATAATAAAGCTATGCTTCAGCGATATCTCCTTTTTATAATCTGGCTGGGTTGTACGATTGCCAATATGGATGCAGTCGCCGATGAAGATGCCGAGTTTTTTGAATCAAAAATTCGCCCAGTGTTGGTGAGGGAATGTTACGAATGTCATTCCTCTGCATCTGATGAAGTAAAAGGCGATTTGCTGGTTGATTTCCGCAAAGGGCTTCGAGGCGGTGGCGAAAGCGGGCCGGCTGTTGTGCCTGGAAAGCCGGAGGAAAGTATTCTGCTTGAAGCAATTCGGTATGAGTC
>WFOZ01000300.1 GCA_015487825.1 Planctomycetaceae bacterium | reverse complement strand
CCGTGTGATATCCAGCGAATTGCGGGCGGCGAAAATTAAGAGATGATGATCACTAATCCGTTGTTTTAGATCGTAAACTCGCCGAAAGTCATCCGATTTTCTCAGTCGGCATTCTTTTGGAAGACTCAGGTCGATGCTGTTTTCTGAATGGCTCATTCGTGATCGGTATCCGCTGCTTCGTCTGTCGATTCAGAAGTATCATTCGCTTTGTTTTTCAGATACCACATCGGATCACGAAGCGGGGCATTCGGCAAAGGCTTACGGGCAATTCTGCGAATACGATTGCCAAACAGGAAGACAATCAATAATAAAATGCCTCCCAGAATCGCAACACCAATCAGCATGATCCAACTGGCGGAGATCATTTGCTTGCGGCGCTCTTGTTGTTCAGGAGTCAGGTTTTGATTTGATTGTTTGCTATTCGAATTTTCTTCATTCTTAGTAACTGTACTTACAGAGGCAAAACTATTTTTATCCGCCGTCACCTCTTGCGTTTGTGAAAGGAAATTACATGTGAGCAGAATGAATAAGATCGCGAATTTCATTATCTGAATTAATTCCATTAAGCCCATTAAAGAAATTTAATTTCTGAAATTATTCCAAAGAGAAATCTGGAGTGTGACTAACAAGCGCCTTCATCTCTCGGACGGCTTGTTCGATTCCGATAAACATTGAACGGGAGATAATACTGTGACCAATATTCAACTCGCTAACGCCGGGGATTTCTGCAACTGGTTCCACATTCCGGTATGTTAATCCATGCCCCATGTGAAGCAGCAGGTTTCGGTCCAACGCATCATCACCTGCAATCAGTAATCGTTCAAGTTCTCGGGAAATATCTTCAACGTTTTTTGCTTCTGCATAACACCCAGTATGCAATTCAACGCCATGAACATTCAAGGCGTCCGCGGCTGCAATTTGTTGAATTTCCGGATCGATAAACAGGCTCACTTCAATGCCTGCTTCTAACAGGCGATCAACACATTTCTGAACACGATCACGATTCTTCAGAAGATCGAGCCCCCCTTCGGTCGTTATTTCTTCCCGGCTTTCAGGGACAAGAGTGCATTGTTCGGGCAGAATTTCCAAAGCGAAATCGACAATTTCTTCGGTGATTGACATTTCCAGGTTCAGTTTTACCTGCACGGTTTCTTTCAGCAGGCGAACATCGCGATCCTGAATATGCCTGCGATCTTCGCGAAGATGCACGGTTATTCCGTCTGCTCCTCCCAGTTCCGCCAGCGCAGCCGCCCAGACGGGATCCGGTTCGACGGTTCTGCGAGCCTGACGAACAGTTGCGACATGATCAATATTAACACCTAACTTTGGCATGATTTCCCTCAAATAATAAAGCTAACTCTGATTTCTCCCCGGATGCACATCAGTAACTGGCTTACCATCCTGATCCGGGGCGATTAATTTCACAATGACTGATTAAATTTTTCCTGTAATTAGAAGACACACAATCGAACAGGCAGGTTCAAGAACCTCTTTCATTCGTCCTCTGGTTGTGGTGGAATATTTTTGCCGTGGGGATCGGATGTTGGCGAACCAAGTTGTTTTTCAATACTGCTGCGAGATTCCTGATCAAGATAATGTTCCATCTGATGAGCCGCTTCGTGCAGATGGTCTTCCGGTAATTTGAACTCGCGATCAAGAAATGATTCCCATAGGCGATGTCCACGAATGATCCGTTGACCATTTCTTTTCCCGAGGGCGGTTAATAAATATTCCTGATCTTCTGAAGCAGTCACAAGTTTTTCATTGAGTAATCGCTTCATCGATTTCGCGTTGTACTTCTCT
Source organism: Planctomycetaceae bacterium (assembly GCA_015487825.1). Lineage (GTDB taxonomy): Bacteria > Planctomycetota > Planctomycetia > Planctomycetales > Planctomycetaceae > Rubinisphaera. Next base: position 2,173 of record WFOZ01000300.1, on the reverse strand, counting down.
CCAATTAACTCCTTTAATTTTGAAAGTTTCATACCTCGCAGCTCGTGAACATCGTTGCTTTTTTGTGATGACTCTTCATATCGGTAAAGGATGCCCAGAATATCTTCTGCAAAGATGCGATACTTCATTTTTCTTCTGTGATACTGAGTGAACAGCAGGCCTTGTGAAGGCGAAAACAGCAAAGCACCGAAGTAGCCAACACCTGCCATCACCGCCATCATCCCTGCGGCACTCGAATTGAGGTGCCAGGCTGCATAGTAGCCGCTTATTGTGGCGGCGATTGCAAACAATACAGAAACAGCAAGCATGCGAGCCAGTTGATGGCAAATTAGTTGAGCAGATGCAGCCGGTACAACCAGCATCGCAACGACAAGCACCGTTCCTACAATTTTGAACGCAGCTACAACACATAACGCAACAAGAATAACCAGAACAGCCAGCATTGCATGACCATGCAGGCCAATCGCAGAAGCATAAGCGGGGTCAAAACTTGCTGCTTTTATCTGCTTCCAGAACAGCACCATCCATACCAGAACGCAAATCAGAACGCCCCCGGTGACACCTAGGGAAGTTGGCCACTGAAGTCCGAGCAGCATGGTTGTTTCAAGAGTTACATATTCAATCGCCCCCTCCAGAACGGCATCGCGATCCAAATGCACGTTCTCCGCGAAAACCTGAATCAGCAGAATTCCCAGCGCAAATAAACTGGTAAAAACAATTCCGAGTCCCGATTCTTCACTTGTTTGTCCGATAGAACTGAGTAGTCGGGAAAGCCCTGCGGTCAGCATCGCAAAAATCGCAGCTCCGATAAACATCGGCAGCGCATTCAACGCCCCGGTGAAAATGAATGCCATCGCCAGGCCGGGCAAAACAGCATGGCTGATTGCATCTCCCAGCATACTCATACGACGCAGTACCAGAAAACAGCCCAGCAGCGCACAGCAGGAATTACAGACAATTCCTACCAGAATCGTCCAGAATGCGATCTGCTGATCTGTATCCAAAAATACCGGCCAATCAATCATGCTGACAGATTAACACGCTGGAAAGCAGATTTACAGAGAGTCTCTGTTAATTCAAACCGAGCACAGACATTCCTTCTGGCTTTAACAGAGTATGCACGAGTGTTACAAACAGGAACGTAAAACGAGAAAAGGATACGTACAAAATGCACGTATCCTTTTTGATATAATCCTGTTTTTCAAACCGGTTCGCATTACCCGGCGATTGCAGAAGCATCCTGACTACTGGAATCGTTCTCTTTCGGAGAATTTTCTTCACAGAGCTCCTCGCGCAGAATACTTAGATCGCGAGGCGCTTCGATACCAAGCCTGACGGTGTTTGGGCCAATGCGGACAACCGTAATTGCTACATCTTCGCCGATACGAATTCTCTCGCCCGACTTCCTTGATAAAACCAGCATCGCTCATCCTCCAGCTTGCAAATAGATATTATTAGTAATTCATCAATTCATGCAACGGGCACCATCGTTTGATTAACCTGCCCGAGGGTATGGTGGGAACAAGCCCACAGGGAAAGATATCGGCTAAACCGACGTCAATATGATGATGACATCAAACAGATTACAGTTCTTCAGGCAGAGTTTCTAGCCCAATGCCGCGAAAACCGCGTCAAGCCCGAAAGCAGTCATAACCGGCCCAATCCTACCCTCGGCAAGCATTTCTGCACAATATCGCGACGAACAGTGCCTCTAATCCGCAATTCAACACATTTTTAGCCAGGAGCCCCCTTGTAAAAAGTTGCTTAGCACTGCCCGTGCTATTTTTTTGGGCAGTTGTGCCTAATGTCAAGACTGCCTGAATTCAAGGCAGCGTGCCAATATGCCCAGGAATGCTGGCGGCAGAAGGTAAGGACAGGTATACAAACGGGTTTATTGCTCATCTCCTGAAAGGTTTGAAATGGTTTATCATTACGGTTTTGGCTTCTGTTTCCTGCTTTCACTGGGGGCGTGACTATCCGGCTTGCCTGACATTGGTCCCCGAGTTGTTTTAAGTACCAGGTGTTTCAATCACTCAATCATCTTCCGATTTGCTGTCTGTCTCAGGAGGGAGTCTCTCTTTTCCCGTTGCTGAGTAACCTGCGTTCATATGCCGATTGCGTGACAAACATCCTCTTCCCGGATACCATTGGTCATTATTGATCAACAAAGAGT
>WFOZ01000299.1 GCA_015487825.1 Planctomycetaceae bacterium | reverse complement strand
ATAGCAGCGTACTCTTGCCGCTGCCCGAGGGACCAAGAATGAAATTGAAAGACCCGGCTGTGAATTCACACGAAATTCCCCGCAGAACTTCCAGTTCGGTATCGCCCCGCTGATATTTTTTGTGAAGATCCTGAATGTGAATGTGCATTACAGGATTCTAACGGACTGCAGGAGACAGGGAAAGAATAGATGCTGCTCCATAACTTTATGGGAGTATACAGTGAGAAACTCTCCAGGGAGTTATCTCTTGTAATGCTGCAGTTAGGTTTGAATTCCAAGGGTGTGCCTATTAAACTGGACGCTGGAGTAATGTTTTCTCTTTCCTTTTCTACCCGTAAAGCAGAGCCTGCCACTATGACTACTCATCTGATGCGTTCACGAATACTGTGTCTGTTTCTGGGAGCCGGGTTATGTCTGTTTTCAGTACAAAAATTGTATGCGGCTGCTCCCGATTTTTCCCATGAGATTGTCCCTATTCTGAAAAAACATTGTGTGGAGTGTCATGGAGGCAAAGAAGCCAAGGGGGGCTTCTCGCTTAATCATCGTAGTCTGTTTCTGGAAGGTGAAGCAGCAATCCCGGGCAATGTGCAGGAAAGCTATTTCCTGGAGTTGATTACCTCTACCGATCCCGAACTACAGATGCCTCCCAAGGGAAAAGAGCGTGTTTCCGAACAGGAAATAAAATTGCTGCAACAATGGGTTGCTTCCGGCATGCTCTGGCAACAAGGATTCAGTTTCTCCGAAAAAACTTATGAAATCCCGTTAAAGCCGCGGCGTCCTGAACTCCCTCCCGTTCAACAGGGCAGAGAAAATCCTGTTGATCGTATTATTGATGCATATTTTGCGAAACAAAAACTGAAACATCCTGCTCCCATTTCTGATGATGTTTTCATCAGGCGGGTTACTTTGGATCTGGTCGGTTTGCTTCCGACTCCGAAACAACGAGCAGAATTTCTGGCGGATCAATCTGCAGATAAAAGAACGAAATATATTCAAACGCTGCTTGGCGATGATATTGCGTATGCGGACCACTGGCTCACATTCTGGAACGACCTGCTTCGCAACGATTACACAGGCACAGGTTTTATTACTGGTGGTCGCACGCAAATCAGTAAATGGCTGTACGCGGCGTTGGTTAACAACATGCCTTACGATCAATTCACGCGCGAGTTGATCGCGCCGCCCACTCCCGAAAGCAGTGGGTTTATTAATGGGATAAAATGGCGAGGAGATGTCAGTGCGGGACAGACTGTTGAAATACAGTTTGCTCAATCTCTCTCTCAGACATTTCTGGGAATCAACATGAAGTGTGCTTCATGCCACGACAGTTTTGTCAGTAACTGGAAATTAAGTGAGGCTTACGGGCTAGCTGCGATTTATGGCAACAAGGAAATTGAGATCTACCGCTGCGATAAACCAACCGGTGAAAAAGCGGCTCCTTCGTGGTTATTCCCGGAACTGGGCCAGATCGATCCGAAAGCGTCTCAGCCGGAAAGGTTAAAGCAACTGGCGAACCTGATGACGCATCCACAGAACGGTCGATTCGCTCGGACAATTGTAAACCGGCTCTGGCATCGGCTAATGGGGCACGGTATTGTGCATCCGGTTGATGCCCTGGAGACCGAGCCATGGAATAAAGATCTGCTCGATTATCTGGCTGTTTATCTGGTGGACCAAAAATATGACCTGAAAAAAGTTCTTGAGTTGATCACGACTTCCCGGGCGTATCAATCTCGTTCTGAAGTTGTTTCAGAAGAGGCCGAATATGAGCAGTACGTTTTTGCAGGACCACGTACCAAAAGAATGACTGCTGAACAGTTCATGGATTCCCTCTGGCAAATTACCGGAGCAGCTCCCGTGAAAATCGATGCCCCTGTTTTGCGGGCCAAAGTCAGCCTTGAAGAAGCGATGAAAATAGAACTGAAAGGTAGCTGGGTCTGGGGCGATTCTGCCGCGGATGGAAAAACACCTCCTGCAGGGGAAACGATTGCCATTCGAAAAATAGTCACGATTGATGAAAACGTCAGCCAGGCGGTTGCGGTTGTCACGTGCGATAACGACTTTACGCTGTTTATTAACGGGCGGGAAATCAGCAGAGGCAACAACTGGCAGCAACCGGTTGGACTTGTCTTAAACGGAAAACTGAGAAAGGGAAAGAATCAGATCGTAGCAGTTGCACATAACGCTGGCGACAAACCGAATCCGGCTGGATTTTATTTCGAAGCGAGAGCCAAACTTGCCAGTGGCAAGGAAATTGAAATTGTTTCCGACAGTTCCTGGCAGTTTAACCCCAGTAAAGTAAACTTCAGAGAAAGTCGCCTGGGTGGTAT
>WFOZ01000298.1 GCA_015487825.1 Planctomycetaceae bacterium | reverse complement strand
CACCACATTCCCAAGTTCCTGATGAATCGATGTTCGAGTTGAAATTGAACTTAGTTCAGCCGAATAAGTTGTTTCCGGATCGGTTGCCAGGACGTACTTAACATCGACCTTTTTCGGTTTGATTTTATTCTGCTCTTCAAGCAGTATCCCGAGTCTTTTATCCTTAATGTCGAGTTCAAGCTGCCATTCTCCTTTGGGGTCCATCACTTCCATCAAAACTTCGCCGCGTCTGACCGGGCGATTTTTCAATAATTGTTCGATTTGAAATGTTGCCACAACGCCCTCGATTGGAGAGTATACTTTTAGATGTTCGACACGCTCTGCCAGAATTTCCTTTTGTTCTTCCAGCGAAAAAATTTCAATTTTTGTTTCTGCAATCCGTCCCTGCATCCGTACCGCTTCTTCGATTCGACTTTGGCGGGAAGCGAGTTCCTGTTCAGCCTGTTGTGCTTTGATCAGCAGTTTCTTTTCATCGATTTCGCTTTGGATTCTCAGATATTCGGTCTGTAATTCCGGATTCTTCAATTGGACAAGCAGTTGTCCTGCTTTTACTTCCTGCCCGCCGGTAACAAAAATCTGCGACACTTCCGCGTCCTGCATCGCAAAAACATCGCGCTGAACAACCGGCATCAAACGCCCATCGCCGTTGGCCCGGTAATCGTATTTGATAAATATCAAAGAAAGAATAACGGCAAGTACCAGCCCGGCAACTGCCAGCGTTTTCGCGAGAACTTTTCCACGCAGGGCCCGGAATATTTTTCCGATACCGCGCCACAGAGGAAGCAGAAAGATTTTTTCATGCTCTTCTGCATTCCACATTGCGGTGGCGACATGATCCGAAATCAATTCACACGCGGCTCGTCGTTCGGGATCCCATTGCTTGGAAGAGAGAAGTTCAACAACTATCGCACCGACGAGGTGATCCGGCTTCGGTTTTTCGTGCGGTTTGTCTTCGGCTTTATGTTCCCGGTCTTTGTAATTGAGCGGATAGATCGCCAGCATCCGCGTGTTGGATTCTTCCAGGTAATCGGCAAGCTGTTTTTCAACCTGTGGAGCCAGTTCGGTCAGATCGCCCTCGTAAATAAAAGGTTCGCCTGTTGAGTACACTGTCTGCACAAGCTTGTTGAGCTTGCGCATTAAATTTGACTTGCGATTCACTTTGTCCTGACCACTTACCGCCAGAATCCGTGTTTTGTGCCCCCATTTCAGCACAATGCTGGTACGATCTACGGAAAGAATTTCCCGCCCGTCGTTAGCAGCACACGCTGCAACCTGTTCGGTTTCGAGTCCGTTATGCAAATCGAGTAGAAACCGATCCATCGATTCCCAGAACTCTTTTGTGTTAACTGTAATCGGCGAGGTCATTCGACCGGAAACATGTAATGAAGCGAGTCCTGCTAAATGCTCTGCGAATTGGAGCAGGCCCTGCTGGGCTTCCTGGCTGATCTGCTCCGGAAAGAAAAGCTGCAAAACAGCAACACACGATTTGTTTTCAAAAATTGGTGAAAACACAAGCAGATGTTTGGAGGCCCGAGCTTCTGAATTTTTACTTTGAGGCCCGACCACCACCGATTGCGAATTCTGTACGATTTCGCTGAGCAGTTTAACATTTTTTTGCGCACTTTGCTGATCTGTTAAAGTGCCGGTTGATTGCAGGTTCAATTCCGACTGCAATTCGACCTGCCCGCCGGAGACTCCCCAGATGGCAGCCGCAGGTGCCTGGCAGCCCTGTATAACCAGTCCCAGAAACTGTTGATAAAACTCTTCACGAGGCAGTTTTTGTTTAGATAACTGCTCAACAGCCTGAACACATTCCGAAATTTTTTGTGAAGGTGATTGATTCATTTTATAATTTGCTTCTCGTAGGTCAGGCTGTGCCTGACAAGAATTGATATTCCTGTTTTTTATTGAACTTCAAGCGGAGCCTGTTCATGTGGTGAAAAAGGTGCGTCACGACGCACCCTACAATTTGAATCCATTTGAAATAGGGAAGTTATTTCAGGACTATTCCTTATTATAATCGGAAGTGAAATGTTTGTT
>WFOZ01000297.1 GCA_015487825.1 Planctomycetaceae bacterium | reverse complement strand
TGCAGCAACCAACACAGGAGGCGTTTACGTTTTTGATGGCAAGAAGTGGGAGGTGCTTTTCGAACCGGATATGAAAACCAGTTTCCAGATTTATTCTATCATGAATTATTACGATCGACTTCTGATGGGGCATTATCCCACGGGAGAGTTGTATTCGTACGGTGGCCAGAAACTGACGCTGTTAAAAAACTGGCCTCCGGTAATGCAGGGCGTTTCAGGCAGTGCGAGGGAAGCACAGTCGCTGGCGATTTATGGTGGTGATCTCTATTCGGGAGTTTGGCCCTGGGGAGAAGTCTGGCGGTATGATCGCAACAATCAAAAATGGAATTTCACGCGACGCATGTTTTCGCATCCTCAAATTACAGACAAAGTGACACATCCTTACGAAGCAGAAACTAAAAAGACCAACACCGTCTACAATTTGTGGGGGCAACGAGTCACCAGCCTGGTTCCTTTTGACGATTCGTTGTACGTTTCGACTTCGTCAAAATCGGGTTTCGTATATGACAAAAAGTACGACTTCCTTTCGCAATCTCAATGGGAAGATTATGGCAAGGTCTACAAATTAACTATTCCGGGCCAGTTTTCGGTGCCAACGCGTTGGAAAAATGGACCGACCTCATTTGAATTCACCTTCAATGGAACTGAAATGGTCGTCCATCAGGATGGTCAACTGTTAGGAAAACAGACAGTCAATTCGAAAGAGCTTCTTCCCCATGCACCTGCAGACATCCAGTGGGGACGTGGTGTTTATGGTTCGTTTGCAGGTGATATACTCAAACGAAAATCGAATCTGGACCGTCCGTTGATCGGTGCCTATCTCAATCTGGGAAGGCTGTTGCATTCCGGTATGACGGTGCAAGAACGAAAAGATCGCATCGATCAGGCAGTGGCACGCTTCGCCTCTGATGGATTCAATACACTTTGCCCCTATGTTACTGATACATCCGGGAACGCCTACTATTCGAGTAAGCTGATCAATAAAAACAAGTCACCCGATTTCGATGTTGTTGGCTACGTTATTAAACAGGCTCATGCAAATAGTCTTGATGTCTACCCTGTCTTTTGCGTTTTGGCTTGTAGCCGGGGGATACTGCTTGAACATCCCGAATGGGCACTGCGAACTTTGGACGCAAAACCGATGGGGCATATCTGTCCGATGCATCCTGCTGCAAGAAAATGGATTACAGAGACACTTCATGAATTTGTCTCTTTATACCCGACACAGGGAATTTTGCTCGACTATCTACGCTATTACAACAGGCCGACACTGCTTGATGAGGCTTCTCTTTCTGAGTACAACAAGTGGGCATCATCTCAACCGGCAAGCAACGAAAAGGAATTGATGCAGCAATTCAAAGAGCAGGGCATTTCAAAACTGGCCCATCAGATCAGTCAAGCGGTCCGTGCTGTTCGCCCGGGAATAAAAATCGCAATCTACTCCTGGGGGCCGCACGTTGCAAAAAATCATCAGGTTGCTCAACCGTGGCCGCTTTGGTCACAGCGGGGCGATATCGACATGGTCAACATTTCCGGCTATTGTTATCGCGATAATTACGGCGACAAATATCTGGAGGTTTTCACAAAGAGAATCGCTGATGCCGTTAAGTTGAACCAATCTGTTCGAGGACGTGCAGATGTCACATTCTGTCTGGGAGTAGAAACCTCACACGGCAAAGTAACTTCAGCCACAGAAATTAACGACTACTTAAAAGCCGCCAGCCAACTCGAAATTAACGGAACCATTTTCTTCACCTGGAACACGATTCAGCCCTATTTGGAAGAGATGAAACAGAAGCAATATATCTCAGAGTTTGTTAAGCAGATTCAAGATTAACGGAAACAATCGCTTTATAATGCAGGATGGCGTGTCTGCACTCATCTTCGCATGTCAGACGGATTTCAATAACAGGAAATACTTGGGATTGATTCGAACCAGTGATGAATTTTCTCAATGAAAACCACATTTGATGGGTGCAAACGCCATCCTACGATTCAACGAAATAATTCTTCCTGTCGCCAACCTGGTCAAAAGTCACGGAGACGTCATGAGACATACTCTTATTTTATTCGGGCGAACTTCTTTCATTCTGTTGCTTGCTTTCTGTACGATCCAGCCTCAATTACTTTTGGCTGAGAATGAAGGCGAACCAAAGAAAAAGACGCGACACCATGTGTTGTGGGTTATGGATATCGATGGAAATAACCTGAAAACCCTGTTTACTTCTGCTCGATTCACCTCAATGGGGTCTCCTGCTTTCTCGCCCGATGGAAGCAAAATTGCAATGGATGGCTCGGAACCGAAAAATGGCAAAGGCGGTCATGATACCCGTATCCTTCTCATCAACGCAGATGGAACCGGCTTAAAAGATCTTGGGGATGGGGCGATGCCAAGTTGGTCGGCTGATGGAAAACGTTTTGCCTTCAGCCGCTACTCGCCGAATCATGGCGTCTGGATTATGAATACAGATGGTACGAAACGGGAACTGCTCGACGAAAATGGATGGGGAGCACAATGGTCTCCCGATGGAAAGAATATCGTCTACAGCGTCTACGCCAACAACGAGGCCAACCTCATGCTTTACGATCCGCACGAAGAAACATTTAGTTACCTGCTTCCTGTGGGGAATCACCCGTTCCGTCAATTCTACTGGAATTGCTGCTGGTCCCCGGACAGCAAATCGATCTGCATCAAAGCTGCGACGAAACAGGGGAAACAGGAACTGGTCACCATCGAAATCGAGAGAGCAAACAAGGGGATCAAGGTTCAATACAGCCATGAGGAAAAAATCCCTTCAGAAGATATCACCTGGCACCCGGATGGCAATTTAATCCTGTGCACCATTTTATCTGAAAAAGAAGATACCAAACAATTCTACGAAATTGATCCGACGCAAAAACAAAAACCTCGCCTCTGGAAACCGGGGCAAAAAATTGAATGGCCACGCGACATCTGCTGGACCCCCGACGGAAAAAAAGTCATCTTCACAACCCCGGAAGATTAACTGGACAGCGACAGGTTCAACTCGTTCCCAAGCTCCTGCTTGGGAACTCACGGCTGAGAAGGTCCTCCTTCCCACGTGTTTTCGTTTGCTTTAGGTAACAACTCAGCGGAGGGTGGCTGAGGACAGATTGTTATTATCAAGGTGTGAATATTCGGAAAACATTCGCACAATCTGCCCCCAGGGTTGGATGCCTGATTGTATCTGGGGGCAAATTGTCACCAGCCGTCCCGTCATT
>WFOZ01000296.1 GCA_015487825.1 Planctomycetaceae bacterium | reverse complement strand
TTCTACTTGTCTGCAGGAGCAGGCATCAGCGTTGTGTTCAGATTCAATATGCTGTCCCTGTTTGCAACAAGTGCAGGTCTGAGGGTCAGTTTCGAGGCAAAATGAACCATCGCTTCCCGTGCATATGTACATTGTCCCATCTCCTGATGAAAGGAGCTGGTTTGATGCAAGTGCAAAAATTAGCAGGCAACGAAGCATTAATGCCAATCCGAAAATAACCCTGTTGACCATCCAGTACACAGCCTATGGTATTCATCCTCCATCCTTGGAATCAATAGCAATTAACGATTCCGTCGGTAAATTCTACTTCTTAAGTTTGGCGAGGTATTTATCCGGCTCTTCCTTGATTGTGTCGACACAGTGATCGCAGCACACCCAGACATCCTGCTCTTTCACTTTCACTTTAATCGGCACGCCCATTGTACCAAGCATTTCGTCGCTGACCGGACACATATGCTGTTTTTCAGCAGATGCAGCATCTTCCGGAGAGAGTTTAGCCAGATTCTTTTTCATTTTCTCCATGTCGGTCATGTCACCATCATCACCATGGTCGTGATCCGCGTGATCATGGTCGCCGTCATTATGATCGGGCTCTGAGGTGTTATCTGTGCTCGCGGGTGGTTCGGCAGGTGAATTACAGCCAACCACTGTAATTAATGCTACGGACAGAAACAGGAAGAGTGTCACAGAAATTGTTTTCATCGGGTTCCCTTTTTGTTGTTGTGTTTATGAAATTAAGACAGAGGCAAACTACATGCCTTTCATCGAATCGACGATGAAGAGTTGCGCTGCTCTATTGGATGCGATTCTGCGGTAATTCTTCATCTAATTATGAAAAAATTAGTGGGTAACCGATTATTCTCACATTCCCCGTGAAGAAATAGACTGACAATGGTATCCAAACTAACTGAGATAAGGTATTTTGAGCAATTCGGGGAGTAGAAGTGGGCTTAAATCTGTTAGCCTAACAAGCTGCTGAAATTGCCCGTTTAATAATTTTAAGGCTATTGCCTTTTCAGATCTTAAATTGGGAGTTGGGTTTTGTTGGTCCGTGCTTCGTTATCGCACTGTCCGATGGTATCGCCCCCAAAAAAAATTTAAGGATTGAAGAGAGACTATTCACTTGGTAGCGGCTCTTGGTTTGAGACCAGCCGTGGTGCAGGATGATTTGGGAGAAACATGTCTGAGAATAAACAGAATAAGAGAAAATCGGTCTACCGAATTGGGCAGGCAATACTCATGCTTGTGATCGGGTTCGGGATCGCCTGGAGCATCAAAGGGACATCCAATGGAGCTGTGGATGGCTCCGGTTCGGATAAAAGTGATAAGTCTGCGCAGAGTAATCAGGTTTGGACTTGTTCAATGCATCCGCAGATTCGTCGGGATAAACCAGGAGACTGCCCCATTTGCGGAATGGATCTGGTTCCCGTGACGCAATCAGAAGGGGGACCGCGCACGGTGACCATCAGCCCGGCTGCCCGGAAGTTAATGAGGATTCAAACTTCTGCAGTTGAACGCAAATACGTCACAGCAGAAGTTCGCATGGTCGGCAAAATCGATTATGACGAAACACGGCTTTTTCAAATTACCGCCTGGGTCTCCGGTCGGCTGGACCGCCTGTATGTTGATTATACCGGCGTCAGTGTCGCTAAAGGAGATCACCTCGTTTACATCTATAGTGAAGAACTCTACTCGGCGCAGATAGAGTTGCTGCAAGCGATTGAGAATAAGAAGAATAATCCAAGAGACACCACCAAATCGACATTGATACAACCGCTGGACCTGGCTGCTTCGGCTCGGGAAAAGTTGCGTTTGCTTGGCCTGACTCCCGAACAGATTCAGGAAATAGAACAGCGTGGAACTGCTGCAGAGCACTTGACAATTTATTCGCCGATTGGCGGTATCGTGATCGATAAATTGCGGGAAGAAGGGGACCGTGTTCGCACAGGAGACCGTATTTATACCGTTGCAGATTTATCACACCTGTGGGTTAAGCTCGACGCTTACGAATCGGATTTAGTCTGGATTCGGTATGGTCAGGATGTCGAATTCACGACCGAAGCGTATCCAGGGGAGGTCTTTCATGGTCGAATTTCATTTATCGATCCAATCCTGAATGAAGATACGCGAACAGTGAAGGTGCGTGTGAATGTTTCAAACGATCAAGGGCGTCTGAAGCCGGAAATGTTTGTCAGCGCGATTGTTCGCTCGAAAATTGCCTCAGGTGGTAAAGTGCTGGATCAATCGTTGGCAGGGAAGTGGATCAGTCCGATGCACCCGGAAATTATGAAAGACGAACCAGGGTCGTGTGATATCTGTAACATGCCGCT
>WFOZ01000295.1 GCA_015487825.1 Planctomycetaceae bacterium | reverse complement strand
TTATCTGGGGTACGAATTGGCGCTCGCTGAAATTGCCCGGTTGCTCGGCAAACAATACACTCAGGATGAAGGGCTCGACTGGGGAAGTTTGAGTCAGGGGAAAACAGCACATGAAAATCGGCACGAAATCCGAAAAAAAAGAACATGAACCTGCGTTACATTGAATTAGAATATCAACCTACACCATCTCAAGTGCTTCGAGCCTGCCGGGATTTGTCCTGGCCGGTTCTGCTGGAGTCGGCGCGGTATCATGCTCAGCGTGGGAGATATTCTTACTTTTCAGCCGAGCCGGTTAAGAGATGGATTCTCGATAAAGTAGAGTTCGGCGATGATCCTTTTCTGGAATTTCGCTCGGCGATTCAGGAGTTTGAAACATCACCCCTTCCGCAACTCCCTCCTTTTCAGGGAGGTTTAATTGGTTTGCTCGGTTACGAGTTGGGGCATTGCTGGGAGAGGTTGCCTGAAGTTGCGCGTGATGATTTTTGTACTCCCGCGGTTGCAGTCGGATTGTACGATTGGCTTATTTGTTGGGATCACTTACTCAATAAAACCTGGCTGCTGGTTCATGAAGATCCTTCCCAACTAATAAATCGCCCCGGTCTGGAACAGCGTCTTGCTCAAATAAACGTTCTTATTGATCCAGATGAGATGGCGGGAGAAGAAGTGAAATTGACGCAAGCAAACCATTGCTTTACCAGCAATGTGGAAAGCAGTGTCACCGAGCAGAAATATCTGGAAGCTGTCCAGAAAGTGATTGAGTATATTCGAGCAGGCGATATTTATCAGGCGAATTTATCACGCAAGTTACAATATCAGTTTGAGGGAACTTCGCATCAGCTATACGATGCGGTTTGCCATTCAAACCCCGCGCCTTTTGCTGCATATTTTAAGCCTGCTGAAGAATGGGCGATGATCAGCGCTTCGCCCGAGCAGTTTCTACAAGTCGAAAACAGGCACGTTATCACTCGACCGATTAAGGGAACACGCCCACGCTGGGATGCACAGGATACCGATTTAATGCAGGGGTTGGCGCTGCAGGCTGCTGAAAAAGATCGAGCCGAGAATACGATGATTGTCGATTTAATGCGGAACGATCTTTCAAAAGTCTGTAAGCTCGGCAGTGTGAATGTCCCACGCTGGTGCGAGTTGGAGTCGTTTGAAAAAGTGCATCATCTTGTTTCGGAAGTAACCGGTGAATTAAACGATGATGCAGACATCTGGGATTTACTCGCTGCAACATTTCCGGGTGGTTCGATAACCGGTGCGCCGAAAATCCGGGCAATGGAAATTATTTCGGAACTGGAACAAACCGCTCGCGGTCATTACTGCGGTTCTCTTTTTGCAGCCGGGTTCGACGGGTCTTTGCAATCAAGTATCCTGATTCGCACACTGATTTTGAAAAACGGCAGCGTACAATGCCCGGTAGGTGGCGGCATTGTTGCAGACTCCATCCCGGAAAACGAATACACAGAAACCGAACATAAAGCAGCCGGCCTTCTGGTTTCAAAAAACAGCTCAGGTTAAGATATAAGAGCCAGAAGAGATGGGGCGCACTCATTTAATTCCAAATCGCTGCCTGTTGCTGTGATACAGGAAGGAAAACGAGAATGAATGACAGTAAACCAACGGCAGAGAAAAGTGACCTTATTCGAGGAGTCTTTCTGCTGTTCTTGTTGATTGCGGTTCCTGCCGTGCCCGTTCAGGCCAGTGAAATTTACGGCAACTTTGAAACTCTTGGCGTGATCGTCGATTGCCCTCAAAACTACTCGCCGGCACAGATCACTCGCGTGCGTCTCTATCTGATTGATGATGGAAAAAGAAAGCCGGTCCAGGACGCATTCCAGGTTGGTTCAGAACGCTATTATGCCTCGTCCTTGTTTTTGAAAAAAGCGAAGTGGCGGAAACTGATCTTCCGCAATAATATCTGGTATGGTCAATCGGCTGGCTTTGTCAGTTGGCGTGACGGACTTTCTCCAATCGATATGAGAAACGATATCGTGTACTCAGTTTCCGGACCATCGGTCAAGATTGCCCGAAAAGTCTCCGGCCCGGGACCTCAGCAAGCAGGTGTCTTACTCGATTTCCTCAAGCTCCGCCCCAAACTGACAGCCCCGAATAAAGGTGACTACACGCTTCGCCCCGGAAGCCCCGCAATAGATAGAGGGATTATCATTCCAGGCATCAACG
>WFOZ01000294.1 GCA_015487825.1 Planctomycetaceae bacterium | reverse complement strand
CCACACAGATAATCCCTGTCCAGCCAAGTGCTCCCCAGACAAGAGCACCGGGGTTGGCCGAGTGATCCTGCGACAACTTGATTTGTGCAGCCAATAATAATGCGGCACAAATCCAGGCCATGTAGTGTCCCAGAAACATACCGATTGAAGGGGCCCACCCCGAAGAAGGGCTTTTGGCAAATCGGAAGATCGAAAGGTCAGCCATTCCAAAATGCATGGCTCCATTACACAACCAGGCAAAAATAACAATCTTCCAGAATCCGAATTCCTTCACTCCTTCTTTTTCCTGAACAAACGCAATCGCATCGCTCCAGAACTTTCCTTCGGATAACGCAGCGATACTGGTGATATCCATCTGAACCAGCGAGATAATTCCACATGCTGCAAATATCGTAATCATCCACGGAGCTGAAATATTCGCAACACGGGCAACTGTTTCATAACCAGCTGCAGCAATTACGGCCATTACAATGCCAACAAGAATGACCAGTGCAGTGAATGACGGTGCCCCGAAACCGAAGGTGGCTTCAGGCACTTGATAGTAAATCCCAAATGGGATCCCTACGGCACTGGCCGAAACAGTAACCATTGCCCCTGCCAGAAAGCAGAACAGAATGCCGTTGATTACATTGTAAAACTTGACAAGCGAACCGCCTGCGATTCGTTCCAACTGATAGTACAACGTCATCCGTTTGGAAATCGCAATAGGGACAACCAGATATCGCCAGGTTAGAACGGCCAGGATATTCCCAAGCAGCAGGCCAAGAATTAAATCCTGCAAACTGGCTCCAGCTGCCAGAAATAACGGACCGATCATAAACTCGGTTCCCGCTGCATGCTCGCCGGCATACATTCCCCAGAATTTACCCGCCCCTAATAGTGAATCTTTTGGGACGGGTTCTCTTTCAAATTCACCACCGCTGTTGGATTGCTCTTCGCTCATGGAAAACTCTCTTGGAACTTCTGTTTCAATATTGCGATCGGTTACATCAGGCAATAATTAATCGAGTCAATCAGATAATTACCGGACTATCCGACCTGAAAGATAAAACATCTTTTTCGTATTGCTTCACATCGTTTAGCCAGTCCATACCGACAGGGACTCCCGCCTTCAGGCAGTAGTAATCCCAGATTGCGCCGAAGGGCATCGATTTCAGTTCTTCCATTAACGCAAGTCTGGCAGTGAAGTCACCTTCTTTTTCAAGTTGCATCAGTTGCCCGGTTGGTTCAAGCATCGCGATTAACAGAGCTTTAAGAACGTTCCGCGTACCAATTACCCAGGCGCCGACCCGATTGATACTGGCATCGAAAAAGTCGAGCCCGATATGAACACGCCCCAGGAAATCGCCTCTGACAAGTTCCTGGGCAATCGCCTGCACTTCGTCTGTCAGTGTTACAACATGATCGCTGTCCCAGCGGACTCCCCGGCTGACATGCAACAGGATTTCCGGCAGATACATTAAAACAGACGATAGTTTATCAGAAATAACTTCTGTCGGATGAAAATGTCCCGCGTCCAGGCAAAGTAATTTCTTACGAGTAATTGCATAGCCGAGGTAGAACTCATGAGAACCAACAACGTAGCTTTCTGATCCTAAACCAAACAACTTGCATTCGACAGCATCCAGATTCAGTTGCGGATCAATATTTTCAGCGAAGATTGTATCCAGAGATTCCGCTAACCACTGCCGAGGTCGCAGGCGACTGGCAGGCGTATCTTTGTAACCATCAGGTACCCAGAAATTCGTGACACAGGCAGTCTCCTGTGCTGCTCCCATCACGGCTCCGATTTTTCTGCAGGCAATACCATGTTCAACCCAGAACTGGCGAATCCCGGCATCAGAATGAGCCAGCGTAAATCCGTCGTTTGCTTTTTCGTGTGCGAAATAGGTCGGATTGAAATCGAGGCTGATTTGCTGTTCTCTGGCCCAGTCAATCCAGCCCTGAAAATGTTCAGGACCGATTTGATCGCGGTCAACCGGTCCGTTAAATTCGCCATAACTTGCATGAAGATTTAAACGATGCCTGCCCGGAATGAGTGAGTAAGCCTTCTCCAGATCAGATCGTAATTCATCAGGTGTACGGGCTTTTCCGGGATAATTTCCCGTCACTGCCAGGCCACCACCGATCTCATCGCTGATGTTTTCAAAGCCACCGACATCATCACCTTGCCAGCAATGCAGCGAGATGGCAACTGATGCCAGCTTATTAATCGCTGCATCAACCTGCACCCCCAGTGTAGAGTACCGCTGGCTGGCCAGTTCATATGCTTGTTCAATCTGTTTCTCTTGCACGATCTAAATCCTCATCTATATAGACAGCTTATTTCGAGATTACCCAGGGGCAGATGTTGATGCGTTGTGCCGATTTTATCAAGCAAATACCATGCAGACCTTGATTATCTTGCCACGAACTAGCACAATAGTGCCATTGCAAAATGGAAAAGACCTCTTTTATCTCTGTATTGGCTTGAAAAATACGAATTCTCAGAAAAGAAGACTGGTTTCACGCTGACGGTTTTCCAGTAAGCGTTGAGAGACGCGACCCGCAAGAGCCGTTCGGTTTACATACGCACGATTTTTCTGAAATCGTGATTATTACCGGTGGAAGCGGACTGCACGTTACTGGTGAAGATACCTGGCGACTTGCAAAAGGTGATACTTTTGTGATCAGTAATGCCCAGCCTCATGACTACCACACCACGGATAACCTGCGGCTGATTAACATCCTGTTTGATCAGGACAATCTCTCTTTTGATTTTATGGATCTTCCTTCACTGCCCGGCTACCATGCTCTTTTTCATTTAGAACCTGCCTGGCGTAAAAGGCACCAGTTCAAAAGTCGCCTGCGACTTTCTCCTGACGATCTCAACATCGCAATCAGATTATGTGATCAGCTCGATATAGAATTGGAAGGACGCAGTGCAGGATTTCGCTTTGTGGCAACCGCTCTGTTTATGCAACTGGCCGGACACGTTTCGCGGTGCTACGAACGTTCTCAAAATAAGAATTCTCGCGAACTGTTACGAATCGGCCAGACCATTACACATCTGGAAGAGAACTATCAGAAAAAAATCAACCTTGAAGAACTTGTCAGTATTGCCGATATGTCCAAACGCAGCTTTCTGCGAGCATTCGAAGCCGCGACCGGTTTCCCGCCAATCGCCTACCTCATTCAAATTCGCATCAATCGGGCAGCCGATTTGTTACGCAGTACAACGCAAAGCATTACCGAGATAGCCTACGAAGTCGGCTTCAACGACAGCAACTATTTTGCTCGCCAGTTTCGCAACTATCAAGGCACTTCACCACGAGAATACCGCAGCCGTAACCGTTGAACGGGATGAGAGGCTCAACAGTTATTCTTGCATAAAAAGGGAAATTCATCTGTCAGCGAGCGTCCCCATAGGACAGTCTTTCATTTTGCAGACGTGCTTCACATATTGAATTGCGTTGTTCCTCCATGAGGAGTGTTTAGAAATAGCCCTGAAATAACTTCTCTATTTCAAATGGATTCAATTTGCAGGGGGCGTCGTGATGCACCTTTTTTCGGGACTATTCCTTGATCAATTTTCCCTCGGTTTATGTTAGCAGTAACTCTGCTGCAATAAGTTAACTGCTTTGCGTAGTGTGCAAATTTCTAATATGATTCATATATTGAACATTCAACAACTGCTTCTTTTTGTCGAGACTTCTTAATGAAAATAACATTACTTTCTGCATTGCTTGTTCTGAGCGTCTCATATGATGTCTTCGCTGAATCGTTTCTTGTTGAACACGGACAACCGCGTGCAGAGATTGTGATTTCTGAGAACCCGCAGCGAACGACTCGTTTGGCAGCTATCGAACTGCAGCGCTACATCCGTAAAATTTCCGGTGCAAAACTGAACATCGTCACAAAGCCAAGCCGGAAAGTTTCCGCGACAGTCTATATCGGACAGAGTGTTCACACGCAGAAGCTTGGGGTAACGAGCGATGGATTGAAGTATGGAGCCTATCGTATTGTATCGGGCAAAGACTGGCTGGTTCTGATTGGTGATGATACGAATTTCGTTCCTATTGAACCATGGCCGAGAGGCAACAACGATATTGCCAGCGGGAAGATGCAGGCTGCCTGGGACAAGATTACCGGCAAACAATGGGGGTACATGCACACTCAACTTCACAAGCATTATTCCGGACCAAATTCTCTGTTCGGAACTTCACGCGAACAAACGATAGACAAAGACGGCAATGTTAATGTCTGGACTTATGATGAACGTGGTTCGTTCAATGCGGTATGCGGCTTTCTGCGAGGTCTTGGCGTGCGGTGGTACATGCCGGGTGATGTAGGGGAAATTGTTCCGAAAAGAGAATCGATTCTGTTAAAGAAAATCGATCAGACGGTGCATCCGGATTTCCCGATGCGAATTCTGAATTTTCGTCCCGGTGTTTATGGTCGTGACGTAATGATGTGGGGCTTTCGACTTGGTGTGCGTCAGCCGTACGGGCGACAGGCGGCACATGGACTGCGTGGAATGACAGACAACGAACGAACGTTTACAAATCATCCGGACTGGTTCGCATTATACGGTGGCAAGCGACACAACCAACTGAATATTAATAATAACCAGTTATGTTATTCGAATGAGGAATTGTTTCGAGAGGCAGTCCAGTTTGCCCGGGTACAGTTGGATCATTTCAAGATGGATGTGGTATCGATCATGCCACCTGATGGCTACTCGGCAATTTGTCAGTGTGAGAAATGCAGAGGAAAGCAGTCACCGGAACTGGGACACCGCGGTATGTTATCCAATTACGTTTGGGATTTTGTAAACCGGGTTGCAAAGGAAGTTCGAAAATCGCATCCCGACAAGAAAATTTCCAATTGTACGTACGGAATTTATACCGAGCCTCCTTCCAATATTGATAAGCTGGAGCCGAACCTACAGGTTATTATTGTCGGTGGTCGCAGGCCTCTGACGAGCCAGAGGAATGACTTGCGACGCCTGCGTGCAGAATGGCAAAAGAAAACAGATAACCCGATAGAAATCTTTGAGAATTACCCGTTTACAGGACGCGGGTTCTACCTGCCGGCATACTTCCCACGGCTTTTAGGAGAGAGTATTAACGAAACCAAGGGGCAGTCACGAGGCGAAGATATCTGGCTTACAATGGACTTCAAGGAAAACGCTGTTGGATACAATCACTTCCTGGTTTACTTCACAGCTCGCATGTACTGGGGTGGTAAAGATCGAGATGCCGGGGCTCTGTTTGATGAGTATGTCGAAAAATTTTACGGACCGGCGGCTTCCGAGATGAAAAATTTCTTTTCTTATTGTGAGCAACACTGGCGTGAGATGGAGAAGGATGGAGAGAAAGCTGATTATGCACTGGAGCTGTTTGCCAAAGCCAAACAGGCAGCCCCCGGTGACTCGCTTTACAGCAAACGAATTCAACTGATCGATAATTACCTCAACGGTTTACGCAACAAAGCGAAGCAACTCGCACAGAAACGTGGTCCGGTTCCGAGTTTGCGGCTTGTCAGCGGTGCAAACCAGCGAGGTAAAATCGTCGTCGATGGTAAACTTGACGATGGCCCGTGGATTAATATTCCTGGTTCATCTGTTGGTCAATTGCGCGAACTTCAAACCGGTCGGCTGCCGACGTACGGGACACGATTTATGGCAGAGTGGATCGGTAATGATCTCTACTT
>WFOZ01000293.1 GCA_015487825.1 Planctomycetaceae bacterium | reverse complement strand
TTCGTGGTCGAAAAGCACAGGCCGGTCGTGTCGCGGTGATGCGTGGCCCGCTTCTGTTTTGTCTGGATCCCAGCTCGCAAAAAGGACTCAACAACACAGATTTGCGTTTGATTACTTTGGATCCTTCCTCTCTCGAAGGCCCCTTTGCTGATGATACCGTGCGACCAAACGGCCTGGCCTGCAAGATTCGAGCCTGGGGAGCAGGGGCGTGGTATCCACAAACCAAACCAAACCTCGAACTGAAACTGACAGAATTTCCAGACCCAAAAGGAAAACATATCTACTTCCTGGTTCCCAACCCAGAAGACCCCAAGCTGGTTTCCGACGAACTTGTGCAACCGGCAGCCCAGTAGGAAAAATACGAATATCGAAATCCGAAACAAATTCAAAAATCTAAATTTGAATGTCCCAAACATACGCAAGCGGGCCGGGACGCGATGGTTGTGGTTACTTCCGGGTATTGATGTTGCCTGCTAACTGGCTATTTCCGAGGTTCTTCATCCGGGAAATAGAGGTCGTCTTGTGCAATGTCAGGGATGCCGACGACGAGCACTCTCATTCGGCCTTTGGCTCCGTGAACAACTCCCGGTGGAATATGAATGATCGACCCTTTGCGAATCGGGTGTTCTTCTCCATCGAGCAACACAACCCCCTCACCTTCCAGAACGTAGTACAGTTCTGTAGAGCGTTTGTGGTAATGCTCGCGGGAGCCATCGATATCAACCGCATGCGCCCAGGCCGATACAGCCGAGTCTTCGTGGCTGATCAGACGATCCCGCCATCCACAAGTGCTTTGATCACGAGGCACTTCGCCTGCATGCCGGACAATCGCTTTCAACTTGGCATTGTTCATGGTGAGCTCACATCAGTGAAATATCGTTGCAAATTGATTTCCTGTTCAGCAATGGTAACAATCATTCTGAAGCAACCAGATTATTCGATTAAAATATCCCACGAAGTTTGATTCGGAAGGTCGGAATAATGGATCGGGATGATGAAAAGCACCTGTTTGATCTGATTGTTAATCCCGCCATCGGTGTATTGACAACCATTGTCGTACCGATAGCGTTTTTCCTGTCGGTGGTTTCAATTCTTCAGGGGCATTTTCTGTTTGTTATCCCTTTGCTCATTCTTTTGATTCTGGCGATTGTCGACCTGATGCTCTTTGCTTTTCGATTTATTGCAGCCAACGCAGGAAAGCATAAAAAAACTTCGTATCATCGGTACGCATTCTATCTGCTGCTACTTACATCGCTCCTGTCGGTGATCATTATTTTTTCGGCCTTCTATCTCGGCACCATAAACTGGAATGCCTGAACTGCTTTGCCGATAGGTGCAAGTACGCTAAAGCGTGAACTCCAACAGGCAACTTTCAACTCGTTCCCAAGCAGAACCTTGGGAACGAGGAAAAAATTTTGACATGATTATTGTTCAACAGATTTCTTATGGAATTTTTTTTGCGTCTCCGCGTCTTTGCGTGAATTTTCTTTCCATGACTTCTGCGCTGAATAACTATTCTGCTTCCCCAAAACGATGAGTGGGAACGGGGCGGCCCGGGCGGAAGCTGCGGACTTGCTGGTAATCGAGCTTTGCCTGATATTTCCTGGCTATTTCTGTAAGCATATCTCGTACAATTGTTTCCAGAATGGCAGGGTCGCAGGCGACTCGTGCGTTGATGATAATATCAACATTTTTCCCTTTCTGTTTGGAAGGCAAAGAAAGCTGCACGGGGGTGTCGCTGCTGATGAGATTGGCAACGCCGAAGAAACCTTCCCATAAACCGATCGTCTTTAAGTGAGCCGGTTCTGCATCGGCCTCCAGTAAATCGTCTCTCAGTCGCTCCACAATTTCGACCAGACATTGATCCAGATCAATCGGCTCGGACATTTCCATTCTGCAACTGCAATTGAGCCAGCCGAGTTCTGCTTCTCCCTCTGCGTAAATATCATAATCGATATCCAGAATTTTCTGACCGAACTCGCCGCGTTGATCGAGGAATTCGAGCAGCTCCGGGAAGCCGCTTCCCTCTTTGGCAGAGATACGGAAAACAGGTGTTTGTGGATGATGCTTTCTGAGTAGAGATTCAAGTTCGTTTGCTTGTTCGATTGTTAATTCATCGCATCGGTTGATAAGCACCGCA
>WFOZ01000292.1 GCA_015487825.1 Planctomycetaceae bacterium | reverse complement strand
GTCTACTTTTCTCCTCAAGCAGTATTAGCACAAAACAGACTTGTCAGGCCGGTACGCCAGCCGGTGGATGTTGCTTCCGGCCAACAGGGCGTTGTTGTTTCTGATACTGTTGTCGCTTCTGAAATCGGACGGAACATTCTTGCTTGTGGTGGAAACGCAGTTGATGCTTCGGTAGCGGTCGCGTTTGCTTTAACTGTCACCTGGCCGGAGGCGGGGAATATCGGCGGTGGCGGATTCATGATGGTTGCCCCGCCGGGCGATAAAGTTGTCTGTGTTGAATATCGCGAAAAGGCACCGGCTGCGGTCGATCAGTTTAGTTTTGCCAACTGGAAAAATCGTCTGCATGCCCGTATGGCTGGTGTGCCGGGGACAGTGCGCGGGATGGCGCTGGCTCATCAGAAATTCGGCAAGCTGCCCTGGAAAAAAGTTATCGAACCAGCCGCGCGTGTTGCCCGGAATGGATTCACAGTTGATGCCAACCTGGCCTACTCGCTCAATTCGGTTCTGCAATTGAAATCGATTCAGACCGACCCGCGTTATGCAGAGTTTTATCGAGTTTTTGGGCATCCTGATAAACGTCTCTGGAAGGCAGGAGATCGGCTTGTTCAACCAGATCTGGCAGCTACGTTACAGCTTATCGCTAATAAAGGCCCTGATGCTTTCTACAAAGGGAAAATTGCGAAACAGATTGTTAATGAAATGAAACGGGGAGACGGGTTGATCAGTGCTAAAGATCTCCAGCAATATAATGCTAATGTCCGTCCCGCGATTGAAGGGAGATTTCAAAATTATACGATCTACGGCGCGCCTCCTCCCAGTTCCGGCGGCATTACCGTTTTGATGCAGATGCGCATGATCGAGAAATTAAATTTGAAAGTTGATCCCAATAAATTCTGGACCGCGGACCAGGTTCATTTATTGGCTGAAGTGATGCGACGATCTTTTCGGGAACGGGCGGCGTATCTGGGTGATCCTGATTTTGTGGAGATTCCTGAAAAGGTTCTCGATGCCAATCATGCTTACGAGCTTGCTTCAACAATCGATCCGGTCAAAGCGACTCCCAGTAGTGAGATTGCAGGAGAGATTCCGTTAACGAAAGGGCCTTACGAAAGTCCGCAGACAACGCATTTTTCTGTAATCGACGCCAACGGCATGGCTGTCAGCAATACTTACACGCTCGAATACAGTTGGGGAAGTCGAATTGTTGTGCGCGGGGCCGGTTTCCTGCTCAATAACGAAATGGGCGATTTCAACTGGTACCCCGGTTACACGAACGATCAGGGAATCATCGGCACAAAACCGAACCTGCTCGCCCCGGGCAAGAGAATGCTCAGTTCGCAAACGCCGACAATTGTCAAACAGAACGGCAAAGTAAGATTGATCGTTGGCAGTCCCGGCGGGCGGACAATTATCAATACAGTTTCATCAATTCTCGTCCAGACACTTCTTTTTAAGCGATCTTTGAAAGAAGCGGTCGATGGGCCGAGAATTCATCAGCAGTGGTTTCCGGATTTAATCAAACTTGAATCCGACGATCACGGACTGTTCGAGGAAATGAAGCAGGATCTCATCAGGCGGGGGCATGCCATTTATCACCCAAAAAACAGACGCCAGGGGTCCGCTCAATCGATAGAAGTCGATATTGAGACAGGAGTTGCGACCGGTGTCGGAGACTGGCGACGCGGCGGCGCAGCTCGAGCAGTCTGTAACTAAATCCCTGCCAAATCGGGCGATGCGATTCAAATGATCATGTCCGTTTGCGTTGCAACATGTCTCGATTAGGTGAGTTTACACCTTTACTACCACTGATCCCTGAATTTTCCTGCTACCAACTCTCGATAGTTGAACCTTTTCTGGCTAGAATGCTCTGATTGATTATCGAGACGAAGCGTATTAAACAGTCGTAGAGCTTGCTGCCCGTGGACCATCTATAGTGTTGGAATGTATCCATCTTAGTCTACGGTAGCGGCCCCTACATCATTGATCGTGTGAAATTTAAGGTAAATTATCGTGGCAATTGCAGAAGAAAAATCGACGAAACAGGCTCAAATTCTTGGGGCGGAAATTCTTGTCGAAGCGTTGATTCATCATCAATCAAAATTTATTTTCGCTTATCCGGGCGGGGCGAGTATGCCTTTGCATCAGGCGTTGCGAAAAAATCGTGAGCGTATTCGTACGATTCTTCCCCGCCACGAACAGGGGGGCGGGTTCGCTGCTCAGGGAATTTCCCGTACAACCAATATGGTCGGTTTGTGCATGGCGACCAGCGGGCCGGGAGCGACCAATCTGGTGACACCCATTGCAGATGCCAAGCTCGATTCCGTTCCCATGATTGCAATAACGGGACAGGTGACTCAAGCCGTCATTGGAAGTGATGCATTCCAGGAAACGCCGATTGTTGAGGTTTGCCGGGCGATTACGAAGCATCATTTTATGATTACCGATATCAAAGATGTTGCCCGGGTTGTAAAAGAAGCATTTCACGTGGCAACGACCGGGCGTCCGGGACCAGTGCTGATCGATTTTCCGAAAGATATTCAGTTGGATTCGATCCCGCTTGAAGAACTCGATCTCGATCCCCCGATGGATTTACCCGGTTATCATCCCGAATTAAGAGATGTTGCTCCGGAGCAGATCAAGCAGATTATCGCTGCGATCAAACGGGCCAAAAAGCCGATTCTGTATGTTGGTGGTGGTTGTGTTCTTTCAGGTGCAGCCGACGAATTGCTGGAGTTCGCGGAGAAAACAAAAATTCCAGTGACAACAACAGTCATGGGAATCGGCGCATTTCCCGGCACGCACGAACTTTCACTGCATATGCTTGGAATGCACGGAACCGTTTACGCGAACCTTGCGATTGACGAAGCCGATTTACTTCTCGCATTCGGCGTTCGTTTCGATGACCGCGTTACCGGCAAACTCGATGAGTTTGTCAAACATGGAAAAATTGTGCATGTCGATATCGACCCTTCTGAAATTCATAAAAATAAGGAAGCACACATTCCTGTTGTTGCTGATGTGAAGCACGTTATTGAGGAACTGAATAAAGCGATTACCGTCGACGATATTCCCGAAATCGAAGCCTGGCATCAGACAATTGCACAATGGAAAGAGAAATTCCCGCTGACATATAAATGTTACGATACCGAAATTCCTCAGCAGCTCGCAATCGAAACTTTATACAAGCTGACCAAAGACCTCAATCCTTTTGTCAGTGTCGGAGTTGGACAGCATCAGATGTGGACGGCCCAGTATTTCAAATTTGATAAACCGCGGCGTTTCCTCAGTTCCTCCGGACTCGGAACAATGGGGTTCGGATTGCCTTCTGCGATGGGTGTTGCCACCGTTCATCCCGATGCACTCGTAATCAACATCGAAGGAGACGGCTCGTTCCAGATGAATATTCAGGAATTGGGAACACTTGTTTGTGAAGGTTTGCCCGTTAAAACAATGCTGCTTAACAATCAGCATCTGGGCATGGTGGTACAGTGGGAAGACCGCTTCATGGAAGGACGCCGGGCACATACTTATTTAGGCCCGGTCGATAAACCGGAAGCACTTGGCGACGGAGAAGGAGATACCTGCGAGTTGATCTATCCCGACTTTCCGACCATTGCCAAGGGGTACGGCATCGCCAGTAACCGCGTCCAACATAAAGATGAATTGGAAGAAGCGATCAAAACAATGATCAATCACGATGGTCCGTATGTACTGGAAGTGATCTGCCCGTATGCAGAACACGTTCTGCCAATGATCCCCGGTGGTAAAACGGTACGGGAAATTATCGTGGAGTAGCTGTGCAATGCATATAAACGGTGAAGATTTTCTTTGTAACAATTTGACGCCTTGTGCTATTAACGAGACTTCGCCTCAAACCAAATTTATATCTGAAAGATAGAGTTCAATCATGTGCCACGACTCACAGAGTCGTGGTATCTGTTTTTGCGAGTTTGTTGCAAGACTGTTTTATTAGCTTGAAAACCTGATTCTAATAAAGCAGACTGTCCCCTGCTGAGAAACAAGCCAGCCCTGTTGTATCAGGACTTGATAGATTTGAACCGCATGGTTCTACCGGAAGCAGTTCGTTTTACAGACAGCGTTCGCTGAAAAAACAGGCAAAGAAAATGACGTTGGAGAATGAAGAAGATGCTTGATGGTCCGCTATTGACAGCTGAGCAGTTTGTTGAGAGCCGATTTGAACTTCCCGAATCAGGACAGTGGGCTGAGCTGGAAGCAGGGAAAGTTACTATTTTTCAGCCTCCGGATCTGGATCATGGAAACACGATATTAAACCTTTCAAAATTATTTGCAGATTTCATACAGCGCACCGAGCTTGGTTATGCCTGCTTTGACCTGGGGATGTTGATGAATTCGGCACCCGATACAGTACGGTTTCCCGCAGCCTGCTATTTTTTATCCGGCCCTCGTTTTGAAGAAACCGACAAACCGTACACTGCCAGAATCCCGGACCTGGTGATCGAACTGGCATCGACTGCAGACCGCAGAACCAGAATATCCAATCGGATGGAAGATTTTCTTGCTTGGGGAGTAAGTGGTGTCTGGGCAATCGATCCAAAAGCCGAAGAAGTCGCTGTCATTTCCCGGGATGCTCCTGCGATTACGCTTGGCAACGATGCAATACTGGAACATCAATCCTTGCTCCCCGGTTTCAAATGCTCAGTCAATAATTTATTCGTAGAACCAGGCTGGTGGGCGGGATGAAGCAGGCATTAAACACCAGCCTTCGGTTCCCCTCGACTGATGTATGAACCGGACGCCAGCGCGTTCCGGCTGAGCTGCGCATTATTTAGGGTAAAATGGCTGTAAGTCCTTTTAATCATGCTTGTTTTGAAGAATACTGATTTACTCGTACAGAATCCGGGTTGGGCATTAGGCTTCAGGAAAGCTTCGCGGTCTTGGAAAATTGCTCCGGCTGAGCTAATATAAGCATCGGCTGAAAATATCATCCAACAGATGCTGGTTTTGTTACGTAGAAAATTCACAACACGTTCTATTTAATACGGCATCTCCAAAAAGATCGTATCCCGCCATCTCAGTGATTTTTGTCATAGAAAACAGCATCATACTTCTACTGATGCTCTGATTCCTGAAAGTCATCTTATTCATGTCAATCACCCCGAATAAATCCGGCTCGAAAAAAAAAGAGCTATCTACGCCTGCTAATTCTTCTACAGAGAAAGAGGAACAGGCCCCAAAGAGCAAAAAGCCTGCCAGAGAAGGAGAGACGGCTCGCGAAACAATTGAATCAATCGTATTTGCGTTTGTACTTGCCTTCCTGTTCCGTACCTTTGAAGCGGAAGCATTTGTTATTCCAACAGGCTCAATGGCTCCTACGTTGTTCGGCCGGCACAAAGACCTTCAGTGTGAAAAATGCGGATTCGAATATCAGTTTGGTGCCAGTTCCGAAATATATCGCGATGCAAATGTTGTGGTAGGCTTTGAAGGCAATGATGCGAGAATACAAAAATCAATCTGTCCTAATTGCAGATTTGCTACCAAAAAAGCATACAAGGCTCCGGCTTATAAAGGGGACCGGATACTCGTTAATAAATTTCAATACGAATTGACCGACCCCAGACGATTCGATGTTGTTGTTTTCAAAATGCCGGAAGATTCCAAAACAAATTACATTAAGCGACTTGTCGGCTTGCCGGGGGAAACCATCAGAATTCATAACGGCAATGTATACAAGCTTGATAAAAACAACAAAGAAATCATCCTGCGCAAAGACGATCCTGAAAAACAGCGAGTCATTCAGATTCCGGTTTATGATGACAACTACCCCGAAACAGAACTACGCAAAGCAGGCTGGCCAGCGCGATGGGAGGCTGTCAGCAAATCTGCAAAGGAAACCGAAACAACTGTTAATGGCTGGTCAGAGACAAACGATAAATGGAAGACAGATGCCGAAAAGCATGCCTACAGTATTCCATTGAAAGTGGCCCAGGAAGGCAAAACACATTGGCTCAGATATCGTCATTTCCTGCCAACGCAGGCTCAATGGGATCGATTAAAAAATGGAGACCCTCTTGAACCACGGCCGAGTTTAATCGGCGATTTGTGTGGATATAGTACGGTATCACAGGGGGCCTCGGAACCAGTCAGCCTGAATGAGTTTTTCTGGGTGGGAGATCTGACACTCTCCGGAAATCTGGAAGTTACTCAGATGGGACCGGATGCAGATATTATTCTGGAATTGACTGAAGGCTTTCATTTGTATCGTTGTCATATTAATCCGCACTCGGGGGAGGCTCGCCTGGCACGTATTGATGAAAGCCTCGATTCCGAAGAAGAGATTGATCTGGCTGTTGCTCAAACGAACCTGCGAGGAGAGGGAAGTTACTCGTTCCGTTTTGCTAATGTTGATGATCGTCTCTGTTTGTGGATCGATGATGTGCTGATTGATTTTGGCCCCGGTGCCTCTTACACCAGCAGTGATGTAAGTGGAGTCATGCCTCAGGAAACAGACCTCTCGCCAGTAGGTATTGCGATGACCGCTGTTGCAGCGACAGTCTCTTCGCTGTTAATCGAACGCGATATCTACTACCGGGGAGGCGATGAAAGAGCGAACCAGTTCAGGCTCCCTCTGGATAATGTCTCGGCCTGGCAGACGACTTACCGGAATCGAAAAAAGGACTGGGACAGCATGGAGTTCAAAATTCCGGAGGATCACTTTTTTGTACTGGGTGATAACAGCCCGAACAGCTACGACG
This sequence comes from Planctomycetaceae bacterium, assembly GCA_015487825.1. Lineage (GTDB taxonomy): Bacteria > Planctomycetota > Planctomycetia > Planctomycetales > Planctomycetaceae > Rubinisphaera. The sequence goes on along the minus strand of WFOZ01000292.1, from coordinate 5,392 downwards.
GGCGGTTTTGGCAAAAGACACATTTCGTGCCTCGTTCCGCATTTGTCGGTAAAGCGTTTTACATCTACTGGCCGCACGGCATCCCCATGGGGGTTGAAGATGGCTGGGCGATTCCAATCAGCTATCACAAAAAAGAAACCAGAAGCGGTATTGTGAAAGACCGCAGCTATCCGCTGCATTACATTCCATTCTACCCCAATGTCGGTCGCATGAAACGAATTCGCTGATCGCTACCTTGTATCACTACTCGGCAGTCGGATTAGAATCCGGGCGGAAGATCCAGGCGGGTTCGCCATCGAATCTGATCTCCAGAGACTCTGCATCGAATTTGTCTCCCGGTCGCCAGAATTTCTGCACGATCGTTTTGCGCAGCATCAGTGGTTCGCCATCCGGCCCTTTGGATACCTGATACCCATTGGAGAAACCATTCATATAAACGGTAAACCGATCGATTTTTGGATCGACCCCCCGAAACAGAGCAACGCCATGCAGGGCGTTCTCATCATTTGCTTTTTCTGTTGTTGCCTGGGGAATGCTGCCGACAATTGTGACAGAGTTTTTAAATTTTCGACGCTCTTTACGATTGATCGCTTCAACGGCGCGGGGAACAATTGCATCAAGAAAAACTTGCTTTTCGTCAGCGTCGGTCGGAACGAGCGTGAACTCTGGAATGAAAAAGGCCGGTCCCGGTTCCGGGTCCGGACGGTTGCGAGGTTCGGTTTCGCGTGTTGCGGGAATTTCGACAGGGCGATTGACGGCGCGATAGCAAAGATAGTAGAAAAGCTCCGGATTCACTTCGCCGGTTTTGGGATCGGGCATATCAACCCAGATTAACCGCATCGGTTTCAAATCGACTTCCATAACCCACAGAGAAGACTGGCGAGACCGCTCATTCCCTTCGGTTGTTGCAGGAACCTTGTGATTGAAACCTTCATCTCCCTGAGCAAGTACCTGAGCAGGAGTAGCAAAAAAAGTAACGCCCGCCAGTATCGCCAGAGAGAAGCAGAATATCTTTTTGCCCGTTTTATTTTTCAACAGTTGCCTCATTTCGATGGCCTAATCTAGATAGATGTCGTAAAGGAAAGCCCGAGCTGCAATAAAATTCAATTTTCTGATCGAACATGCCAGCGATTTTTCAGAGAGAAGAATCTGAGAATCGCCCATCCAGAAGGTTAAAACCAGCAGCTCGTCTATTATACTCTAATAGTTTCGCCTGTTTACTCAATGGAAATCAATACCTGTTAGCATTTTTTCTATCCGATCACTGAATTCAGAGATTTCAAGTACGCTTTTGCGGACTTCTTCGGGGTCTGCGGTGCCACGAGGGTAGGTATTGATCATAACGAAGTGGGCAATTCCATCGATTTCACGGATTGTAAGAGCCCCGTGAGAAAGCATCGCATTCATCTTTAGAGCCTGTTCATAGAAAGAACTTTGAGCGGGACAACAAGTGCTGTAGATCATCAGCAACTGCTGATCGGCCCGATGATCGCTGCTTTCGACAAAAACTGTCTGCTTGCGTCCATCAGGCAGGCGGACCATCAAACGATATTTATCGCCACAGCGAAGCCATGTAATAGAAGGATCGTGCCCGAGTGCTTCTTCAAGAATCGATTCCACATCCCGCAATTGTCCCAGCACTGAAGATAGTAAATGCGATGCAGCGATACCATTTTGCGGACGCGATGCCGGAGCCTTTGACATCAGCCTGGCAACTGCTCCGGAAACTTCCAGAGGTATTTGAGGATCAATATCTCGAAGTAACGGAACCGGTTCTGTCAGAATATGATGAGCAAGTTCTTCGGTATTTTTTCCCGTATAAGGGAGTTGACCGGTCAGCAGAAAAAACAGAGTTACCCCCAGAGAGTAAACGTCGGAAATACGAGAATGTTTTCCGGTTTGTAAAACTTCCGGTGCCAGATAGGGTAGCGTACCAATGACTTGTCCTTCAGGAAGTGTTTCCGGTTTGGAAATATGCCGGGCCAAACCGAAGTCTGCCAGTTTGGGAATTCCCAAAGGACAAACAAGAATATTTTCAGGCTTGATGTCGCGATGCAGAATATCATGCCTGTGTGCGAAGGCAAGCCCTTTGGATGCCCCGCAAATTAACTGCAGCGATTTCAGCAGCGGCAAGGAACCTTCTTTACGAAGAATCGACTTGAGTGAACCACCCGAAACCAGTTCCATTTCAATAAACTGACGCCCCTTATATTCACCGATCGCATGAACGGTCACAACATTAGGGTGAATCAATAATGCAGCCGAGCGACCTTCTTTCAGTGTTCGATCCCAGCCGGTATAAGCACGGGGCATTTTTCGAGGCGAACTTATTTTCAACGCACATGGGCGTCCCAGCTGCGAATGATAAGCCAGATATACCCGCCCCATGCCTCCTTTGCCAAGTAAGGCATCGCAACGATAAATCGAAAATCGCCTGCCGATAATATGATCGAGATCTTCATCCGCCTCGTTGAAAACAACTTCCTTCAGTTCAGAGTGTCTCGATTCATCATGCGACTCCCAGAGATATTCTGCCAGGTCCTGAATCGGATCTATGGTTTCCTCCAGAAATAATTCAGGAGAATCAACATCAGGCAGAGGCTCATATCGCTCTGTCATAGAATCGTCATCTGAAGACAGTTCCGGATCGAAGTTCGAATTGGAAGGGGATTCGTTCATTTTTTCTGGTGCTGATGGCAAAGAAATGTCAAAATAGATTTCAGCTTCGCATATTTCTGGTATAGATACTATACAACGAACTGAATACAATGTCTCGGCAGTTGCCGGAGTTTGCCGGTCAGGATTTCCTGCCCGGCAATTATGAAGGTTTTTCAAGCAGGGAAAGTAGAGGACTCATGCAAAATTGCTCTCTGTTACTTCACTACTTTTTAGGCATTATGACTCTTGTGATTTTCCAGCAACAGCATTGCGTTGCACAAATTTCTGTGCAACAGCCAATCGTGGAAAATTTCGGGGCAGCAACGAGCGTTGTTGTGCCGGATGGTGGAGAGATTCATTTGGGGAGTGTCGGAATCGCACGGGATGCCAGAAATTTCTACGGTCCCCGAACCGGCATTTTCCCGCGGGGAAGTACATTTTCACGGGAACGATCTCACAGCAGCTTGAGTGTGCGGGCCACAATTCAGGATCTTAGCGAAATGGATCGGGCACTTCTTAACAAACCGGACGGAGCAGCCCCGCTACCGTTTGAAGAAGTGATGCACGTCAGTCGCTTTCTAAGACACAGGCGAGGTATTGCCAAAGCCCCCCGCCCCGCTGCCCCGCTTCCTCGTGGAAAGATCAAAAAGAATCGGGTAGCCAATTCAAATCCGTTATTGAAAACCGGTAAAACCTCGAACCGAATTTCCAAAAAATATCTGCAACAGGGAACAGAGGCTGAGGAACGGGGAAATAAAACGCTGGCGAAAATTTATTACCGCCTGGCAATTCGCAACGGCTCCACAAAAGCACAGGAGTTATTAATTCAACTCGATTCAAAATAAACAGGCGGTAACCTCAGCTCAAATTATTCACGAGTAAATCGGCCGAAACGCGCTGGTGTCCGGTTCATGCGACTATAAGAGGAACCGTGGGATAGTGCCCAGCGGCTGATAAACGATCCTTAACCGAATTCATTCCTGTTTCAGGATCACGCCAACGACTTCTGTTTCGTAATCGGTATACGTCCTGTATGTGCCGCGGTACCAGAGCAGCATGGTCTGTTTCTTATTCCATTTCGGTACGATGGGCCGCAAGTTATCAACAGTCGAATTGCTCGTAATGGCGTTCCACTGGAAATTCTTCCCGCCATTATTGGTCACACCATGAAAAATCTCGTAATGCCGTTTTTTGTCAGCGCTACTGATTAATGCTTTCCCTGTAACCGGATCTGCATCAGTGGAGATGAAAACCTGATTCAAATCATCCGGGTCAAGACAGATGTTGCCGGTGTAATCGTACTCAACCTGATATAGCCGGGTTCCTGCATAAGCGATTTCCTGATCGTTCCACTTTTTGCCATCCCACCAGGCGTAGCGGTAACGCAGATCATTGCCGTACTCTTTTTCAGTTTGCCCCTCCGAATTTTTTCTGACAGTACAAACCGCGTAAGCTCGACCATCGTCACTTAAATGCAAATCGCTTGTCCAGCCGATGTTGTTGGAATCACCTCGAAAAATAAGCGTCCCCTCTCCCGGATTATCCAGCCCCTGTTGAAGCGAACCAATAACCGATCCATCGCTGCGATACAACATATTGTCATGGTAATAACAATGGTAAATATTGTTATTGAAGTTGCGGGGATGGGCATCGGTGTAAAGAAAGTGAATCGTATTCTTTCCATTGGAAGCATATTTCACATAGGGACGATGCTTAAACGAAGAGGGAAAATGGATGACAATATTTCCCGTTTCCCAGGTTTCTCCATTATCATCAGAAAAAGCATACGATGGTTTGTTCGAACCATTTAATCCCCGAAAGAAATTGTAAACTCGCCCGTTCCCTTCATTTTCGTCACACAAAAAATGCAAGTTTGAATAAGTGATGTGAGATGTCTTCGAGGGAATAAAATATCTAACCGGTGTCCACTTTGTCAGCTCTCCCTTCTGACTGATTCTGTAATAGAATCTATTCCCCGATCCATGTTTCGAATAGACAGCCAACACCTTTCCGTCAGGAAGTGCCAACAGGCCCGGCACGTTATGATCATCTGGCGGCAACCGATCATGCAGTTCAATCTGCTCGCTCTTTTTAGTTTTCAGATCAAACAGCGTCAGGTTGATATCGCCCTGCCTCGCTTTGTCCTCATACCCGCACGCGACTGAACCGACAAGCAGTTTCCCCTGATGGATAATCGCTCGCTCATCCTGATACCAGCACCAGGCACCGTCATCAGTCAATCGAAACAAACCTTCCGGCTCAGAAGCCTGTGCAATTGTCGAAACTGCAGCGATCAGAAAAGCAGCCAACAGCACCTGAGGAAATCTTCTCATTGGTTTACCTTGTAGAAATAGTTTTTCAGACCCGGACAAACACAATAAACACAATAAACACAATAAACACAATAGAGTATATCCAGTTTTTGTCAATCATTTTAACAGCCGTTTGGGCCTTGTTTACCTCCTGGAAAATATATTATCCGTTTTTTACGGGAATGACCTGGCCCGACTGGTCTGCTATGCTTGCTGCTGCTTTTGGATATAAAAACTTGAAATTTGCATTCGCCGTTTTCCTCGTTCCCAAGGTCCACTTTGGGAACGAGGGGAATGAAGCTCCTGCTTCGCGTCGGAACAAAAAAATCATCTAAAACGAACGAAAACACACGGGAAGGAGGACCTTCCCGTGTGTTCCCAAGCAGGAGCTTGGGAACGAGTTGAACCTGGCGCTGTCCAGT
>WFOZ01000291.1 GCA_015487825.1 Planctomycetaceae bacterium | reverse complement strand
ACGCAAGGGTAATTTCAGAGATGAAGTTGCTATCGCCAATTGTGGTAACATGAGATTTTATTTATTTTTTGCAAACCGGATTAAGCAGCCTGATTAACGGCTCGTCTACTACTTGAAAACAGAACCTGAAAGCTCTGTTACTCCGAATTCTATCAAAAGTTCTTTCGACAGAACAGCAGAGCAGATTGATCTTTTCATTTCAATAAAATCCTGACCGAAGATTTCAGTGTCGCAATCAGATGCAGAGCATACCGCAAAACAAAGCCCGGTTGACCTCAATCTGTCGCTACACAATAATAGCAAAGCTTGGCTCATCCTGGTATGAATGGTTTAATCTATCAGTCGCCACCGACAGAGATGCCTTTGAAAATTGCGCACCTCGCAAATAAATTGACCATTCGCAGTACAATCAACAACTTACAGCAGCGAGTTTCGTGTGAAATCAATCGAACCACCTTTTCCGAAATCTCGATACTGGGTTTTCAGTTTATTGGTAATATCAGGAACATTTTGGGATTTATATTCCAAGTCAGAAGTTTTTTCTTCGCTCAAATACCCTGGCGGTGTTTCACAATGGACGCAAACCTGGTTTGGAGGCTGGATGCAATTTCGTTTGTATACCAGCTTTAACGAAGGGGCTTTGTGGGGAATCGGACAGGGGTTCACTGCCGTCTTTGCAGGGTTAAGCCTGCTGGCAATTGTGGGAATTGTTCTGTGGCTTTTTGCTTTTCGAGGGGCGGCCAGTTTATGGCTGACAGTAACGCTGGGCCTGGTGATGTCCGGCACACTGGGCAACCTTTATGACAGACTTGGCTGGCACGGATGCGAAGTTGCAGGGCGTCAGTTATTTGCAGTGCGTGACTTCCTCTCTTTCACCTTCGGCACCTATCACTACCCGATTTTCAACTTTGCTGATGTATTTCTCGTTACCGGGGCCATTATGCTCGGTTTGTATTCATTCCTGATGGAAATCGAAGCAGCAGATGGTGCAAAAGCAGAAAAGAAACCGGAAGCCACTAAATAACCCAACAGCACGGCCGGCCTATTATTGCAGAGCGCTGCTCACTTTTCGAAGATAGCGGGATTTCGCCTATGCAAAACCTACCGCAGTTCCTGAAAGCATTGTCGAACCATATAAAGCACCAGCAGCGAACTGACCAGGAACATGACATCCATCATTATACTGAACCCTGCAAAGGGAACGCCCAATACCATATCGAGAAGCGACAGCCCCCCCACAATACCCGCAACGATAGCGGATGCGGTCAGCAAGCGACGAATACCAACGGACATAACGATTCCTTGAGATGTCTATTCTTAATGATGTGACGTACGATGCATACAGAAAAGAAACGCATGCGTCCTGTCGTTCATCTTTATCAACAAAACGACTTTCAGACAAGTATAGCTCCCCGTTCCCACTTATTTCCAGTCTTTTCCCCTGCACATTCTGCGGGTTTTCTCTGAAAAATAAGCATAAACCAAATTATCGGACCGGAAATCATACAGAATGAATCAAATGACTCCATGTAACGGACCACCGGGGGCAGCCAATTGATCAACGCTTCGGGTTACTGCGGGGGCTTCCAGTAACGGCGGGGCATGATGCGGTTTGATACGAGCATCGAGAATGAGAGAACCTGTGCATCCCCAGTGCTTCTGTTCGGTGAATGCGCCAATCCCGAAAAGATCGGCAGCCGGGTTACTGCGCGTGAAACTAACCCATAGAAAATTGTTGAGCGAATCGACCGCAAAATCGGCATCATCTGCAATCACAATAAAGGGGAATTGATTCAGCGGATGAGAATCGGGAAGCTCTGTCAAACAGTTCAAGCCTCGCGTCTGGTCCTCCTGTTTGTACTCCAAACCGGAAACAACAAGCACTCCCGGCATTATCAGACGCACTTTATTGATACCAGTCGGCATCGAAAGATCGCCCGGAATTTCTCGCAGCAATTCCCTACGAACCGGTCCCGCTGCTGCGATAACAACTTTCGAGCCGGCATTCAATCCGCTTCCCGAATAATCGAGCGTATCAATTGTCGTTCGCGTTTGAAAATGAAGATCGCGTTTCCAATCGACTCGCTCTAACATATGT
>WFOZ01000290.1 GCA_015487825.1 Planctomycetaceae bacterium | reverse complement strand
GTGCAGGAATATGCTGAAGATTCGGAACTTCCTTTGTTCACGATTGAAGATTTACAAAACCACCCCATCGTGAGGATTGAATACGAACAGGCCATCGCTATCGGCGGAATTGGTGAGACGCTACGAGCCACGAAATCAAAACATTGGGGCGATGGTCCATCTATCCTGCCGTTGAAAAAAGACGACTGGTTCTTCCCAGAACGCATCACCTACATCTACCGACCAAACAGCCTCTACAATCAGCGTTTCGAGCAACGCAAACGAATGAAAGAACTCCTTGGTAAAAAGCATCGTCCACTGGTTGAAACAGCCAAGCGAGGCACAAAAAAAATCTTTCTGGAGCATCTGACGGATGAACAATCCAAAGCAATCCAGAGAATTCTCGATGTTGAACCAGGCATCTTCTGGCGAATGGCAAAAGGACGTGCCTTTCATCCACTGCCACCACGCGAAATACAGCTTGAATTACCGTTTGCAGAAATTATGTTGATGAAAATTACTGAAGATCATCTGGATTCACATCTTCAGGAGTGATGCGATCCTGAGCAAGATGACGAATTGTGAGTACCAATACAATATTTGGCTCTACAATTGTGAAAACCGCACGATGCGTTGCTCGAGAAGAAAGACCAAAGTTGAGTTGACGAATTTCAAACGGAAATCCCATGTCCTCCTCAGCAATTGACCATTTGTGTGGATTATTGGCAAGCCCTTTAATTTTTGTATCAAAGCCGATAAACCAGCGAGCGGCTTGTATCGGTTCACGATTTTCAGCCCACCATTCTGCCGATGCTTGGAGCTCGGCGGTTGCTTGAGTTGAAATGACGACTTGAAACGTCATGCATCACCCAGAGGAAGATCATATTTCTCTTGGAGATAAGTATGCAGGCGGCGGCTAACCTCTTCATAAGGTACAACACGACCTGCTTCCATGTCGTCAATTCCCGCTTGAATCGCTGCACGATCCTCCTGTCGCCGCAATGCGTCCATGGCACGTTGATGCAAATCGGCATCGGTCAGGAAATAGACTTTTTGCGTTTGAGCATCTTCGACCAGAACCCCTTCCGGTTCCTGATTGAGTGCTTGACGTTGTTCATCGGATAATGATGTTTTCATGACGGTATTCTACCTCAAACTGGTCATTCAGTCCATACTTTTCTGATCTTCACTCGGAAAAATCAGATTCATTTTGGGAAGCCCATTTCCACCAAAATGGGCTTTTGCCATTGATCCAATTCCCCTTATTATATTTCCTCATCCAGCAGTTGACATAAAAGGGATCGAGCTTGAGAAACCAGGCAATATCGGTGTAATGAACTTCTTCCCCCTTGGCTGACGACAGAAAATCATCAATCAACTGATTGCGTTCATCAACACCGAGAATGATGGAACTGCATTTCATCAGTTTGAAAGAATGCCCGCAATTCAGTAAGTAGTCAAACCGAACTGAAGGAAACGGCGATCTGGTTTCGGATTTCTTCTGCCGATTGAGAATAGCGACGACGAGATTGTTCACGCACGAATTCACTGCGGTCAACGATATTTACTTCTGGTTTGATCGTCTCCATGGTGAAGGCAGGCTTGCTCATGCCGTCGATCATTAGCCGAACGCAGGCACGGTATTTAGGTAACGCGATCAAATCTGCTGCGGTGACGTTTCCGGTCAGTTGTTCTGCGAGGAGAGTTGCATCATTAGGTCCGACTGCGAATACCAATAAGCTGCCGATGTTCCCGAAGACTGCTTGCAATGTTTCTTGTTCGACCTGATCGAGAAACTGTGTTGCCAGGCATAAGCCGAGTTTGTATTTACGGGCTTCCGAAAGAAACGAACTAAAGCTGGAAGTGGCCACGTTCTGAAATTCATCGACATAAAGATAAAACGGTCTGCGATCCTGTTCTGGAATCATGGCTCGTGTCATGGTTGCCAGTTGCAGTTGCGTGACAAACAGCGAACCAAGAAACGAAGAAGTTCGTTCCCCGAGCTTCCCTTTGGAGAGATTGATTATAATGATCTTGCCACTATCCATTGCTGATCGAAAATCAATTTTGCTTTTTGGTTGTGAGACCATGTTGCGAATCACGGAATTGGTAAGCAATTGCCGCAGTTTATTCTCGACTGACGCAAACGGGTCTTCCCCTTTGAGGGAACGTAACTTCGGGAAGGTCGTCATCCACCAATTGCGAACCACGGGATCATCAACACGGGCCAGAACATCCCTGCGGAAAGAATCATCGACATTAAACATCCGCAGCATATCAAGAATCGTTGAATCCCCTGCCTGCATCAACGCCAGAACGGTGTTCCATAAAATATCTTCCAGGCGTGGCGTGTGCGTACCCGTGCCAAACACCTTGCGAAATGTACTGACCACTCCATCGCAAGCAACATTGACCATTGCGGGATCAACATCAAGTGGATTAAAACTGACGGGAAACGCCAGATCACTTGGATCAATCAGGATCACATCGTTGGTGCGATGATTCGGAACGGCTGCGAGCACCGCATTCGCTAGATCACCATGTGGATCGACAATGGCAATCCCCTCTCCCGATTGCATGTCAGACAGAATCGCATTCTGCATGACGGTCGATTTTCCGTTACCGGTTTTTCCGACAATGAAAAGATGCCGAAACCGATCTTCTGCCCGGATTCCGAATCGCTCGCTTCGATCCTGAAATGAAACTCTTCCGAGTTCACAAATCCCGGAGTCGGATTCCAAGGATTCC
>WFOZ01000289.1 GCA_015487825.1 Planctomycetaceae bacterium | reverse complement strand
TCATCCGTGTTTTTTTGAATTCATGAATTGCTGAAGCGCAGGGCGAATAGATTGCGACCAGTTGTTTGCTTTTTTACTCTCTCTTTCCCCACAGAAAGCAGGCTCCCAGCGGTCTCGCAGTTTTTGGAACGGAAGTTCGACAAGGTAATAGGAAGCCGTTGCCAGGATGATCGTAAACAATACTCCTGCCAGAACCTGCCCCTCCAACGGAAGCGAAGATAATACTCTACCAGCTGCCAGCCCCCAGGCGTGATACAGATACATCGAGTAGGATAAAACCCCCAGAAATCGGATCGGCTTCCAATTGAGCCAACTCCAGAATGGACAATTCGAAAGAACAATCATCTGCACAAGTAAAATCCCCATCAAAACAGATTCCACCGTGAACCCCAAACTGTAGTGGAATGATCTGGGCAACGAATGGACAAATACGAGCAGGCCGAATGGCAATAAAGGTGACCAGACATTTTGAGTCAATCGATGCAGCAGTAACTGAAACCAGTTTTCGCGAATCAGCAATCCGAACAGGCAACCAATTGCGATGCTGTCGATCCTGGTATCAAAAGCATTGTATAGCCAGGCATGACTGACGATCTCATTCCATGCCAACCAGCAGCGCCAGGTGCAGATGAAGATAATGCTGATCAACAAGAACCGCATCAGTGATTTGCGACCACGCTTAATAAAGAACAGAAACAGAATCGGCCAGATAAGATAAAACTGTTCTTCCACAGCTAGCGACCAGAAAAAAGAAAAGCCCGTCGGCGGGTGGTTATAAAGAGCATTATAATAGTTAGCGGTGTAAGTAAACGCAGAAACCGCGTGAGCATAATCCACCGGAAGCCCCAGCAGATTTTTTGCCACAATTGTAAAAACCAGACAGCAATAGCAGGCGGGGACAATCCGAAAAGTTCGCCGAAAATAGAAGCGACGAAATGAAATTGTTTTGTCTCGCTCCCACTGTCTGCACAGTATCCACGAAAACAGGAAGCCACTCAGAACGAAAAAATAAGTGACACCATCGCCGCCAAGGTGCTGAATTCCACCATGATCAAGCAGGACCATCAGCACGGCAACAAACCGCAAACCATCCAGCGCAGGCAGGTATTTCTTCGAGAAGATATTTTGCAATACCTTCTGCGGTGATTCATGTTTTTCTGTATTCACGCTGCCCATTACCCATAACAGCTTGTGCTAATGACTCATAATAAGAGGCGGACAATTTGCTATTTCACTGCTGTCAGAAAGTAATGAAAGAACGCCTCGCAACCACCCCTGACTATGAATGCAGGTACAACCGGTTGAAACATCCTTTCAGCTTCCAGCGGCTTACTTTCAAACAGATACGCCTGGGCAGAATCGGGTATTGCAGAATATGATGACTATGCGGGTAGTACGAAATGATATCTCAGAGAATTTGACGAAATTAATTTGCACTGCGATGCTCAACATGCCTCCAGATGGCATACTGATATTCTCTGCACTGCCAGTTTGTATTGGCAATTTTAAACCAAGCGTATCTTTTAACATTTGCCGATAGTAATACTGGCTGTTCCAACTCTCCATATTGAAAACACCATTTTCAAGAATCGTCAAGCATGAGTACCGTTACTATTCCCGATGCACTTCGTGAAACAATTCAGCAGTATCATCAGGAGCATCTTCTTGATAACTGGGATCAGCTTGATGATGATTCCCGTATAAAGTTTTTGAAAACTTTAAGCGAGATCGACTATGCTGAATTAGCCCGACTGATTGATGTTACGTTGTCGGATTCGACATCGAGCAGTGCTTTATCTATCGAAGATCGTATTTCTCCGCTTCGACAAGTCGTGAGACTTCCCCGCACAGATGCAGAAAAGAAAAACCGGCAGTTGGCCAGGCAGCGCGGGCAGAATCTTCTGGACAACTCAAAGGTAGGGGCAATTCTGGTCGCAGGAGGACAGGGAAGCCGACTCGGGTTTCCACACCCCAAAGGGATGTATCCGATTGGCCCGGTAACAGATCGCTCGCTGTTTCAGATTTTTTTTGAACAATTGCTTTCACTTTCCAACAGACACAACGCTTCAATTGCGTACTTCATCATGACCAGTGATGCAACTCATGATGAAACGGAAAAGTTTCTGCAGGAACATAACTGGTTCGGATATCCGCCGGAAGATATCTATCTTTTTCGTCAGGGAAAAATGCCTGCTGTCGATGATAAAAACGGAAAGATCCTACTGGCCAAACCAGGTGAAATTGCAATGAGTCCCGATGGACATGGGGGAATGCTTCAGGCGTTAAAAAAATCGGGGTTGATTGATCAGATGCAGACCAGAGGAATTGAGTACCTGTTCTATCATCAGGTCGACAACCCGTCTGTTCGCATTTGCGATCCAGTCATGCTTGGCTACCATGTACAGCATGATTCAGAAATGAGCACAAAGGTAGTTTCCAAACGAACCCCGGAAGAAAAAGTGGGGATTGTTGCTGAACTCGATGAAGTCCAGCAGATTATCGAATACAGCGATCTCGATAAAGAACTTGCTGAACTGCGGGACAAGGCAGGCCGCCTGGTTTATTGGGCAGGGAATATCGCTGTCCACATCTTCAATCGCACTCTGTTTGAAAAACTCACGCAGCAGGGGAAAACTCTTCCGATACATATTGCTCATAAAAAAGTGGATCACATCAACGAAAATATGGAATCTGTTTCTCCCGAACAACCTAATGCCTACAAATTTGAGCAATTTATTTTTGACGCTATCCCTCAGGCAGAAAACCCTCTGGTGATTGAAGTGGACCGTGCATCAGAATTCAATCCCGTCAAAAATGCGACCGGCGAAGATTCCCCTGAAACTTCCCGGGCAGCCCTTAATAAACAGGCAAATTCCTGGTTACAGCAGGCGGGGTATAAAACTCATCCAGAGGCAACGGTTGAAATCAGCCCTTTAATCGCCTTAAGTGCTGAAGATCTTTGCGATTTTGATCTGCAGATTAATCAAAACGACCAGGAGATTCTGATCATCCCGGAATCTGAAGAAGATCAGTAAAAAACGACAAGCTCTGCCGATTCAAGGTGCCTTTAATCCGTCAATTTTCAGTTCTGTTGCTGATTTGTCTTTCAGATTGACAACCACAATCCGGTGGTTATTCGTATCTGCAATATAAAGCTGATCCCGAGAGATGCTTAATCCGGCCGGTTCTGAAAACTGCACCGCTGCTTTCAGGTCTTTTCCCGCTTTACCGGTTCCAAGAAAAGTAGTCACTTCTCCTGTTTTAAGATCAACAATACGAATTTTGTGATTGTAACTATCTGCAACATAAAGTTTTCCGTTGTGATACACGATGCCCAACGGATGTTGGAACCGAGCGATATCCCCCTTGCCATCGATATCAGCAAATTCGAATAACGAACGACCATTCGGCAGGTTGCGGGGCCCGGCGATTGTAGAAACTAATGCAGGCGGACCGAAATCGACCTTGCGAACCGCAGAACCTTCGCTGTCGACAAAATAGAGATGCTTCTGGTCTGTGGTCATGCCCGAAGGTTGTGCCAGGGCTGAACTTGCAAGTGAACCATCAACGATATCTTCTCTGCCTGATCCTGCAAATACTTCAATTGTTTGAGAACCGATTTTATGTTTCCACAACTGATGCGGTCCCGCCATGGCAATATACAGTGTGTTCTGAAACTGCGAGATTGCCCACGGGCTGTTAAGTGCAGTTTTGAGCAACTCACCTCCTTTTCCGCGGGTTCGCGACTGCTTCCCGGTCCCCGCCAAAGTTGTTACCGTTTTGTTTTTCAGATCGATCAGTCGTAATAAATGATTTTCCGTATCGGCAACGTACAGCGTATCGCCAACCAGCTCCATCCCCTGTGGATGATCAAATGAAGCCGTTTTGTAGTCGCCATCGGCTGCACCAATTTTTCCGCTGCCAATTATCTCGAGCAACTTACCCTGCAAATTTGTAATTACAATTCGGTTATGATTACTATCTGAAATGAACAGGCGATTGGAATCGGAATCAGCCAGCACTTTGCCCGGAAACCGTAGTGGAGTTGAAGCCAGCTTGACCGCTTCAAGATCGAACTGCAGAGGTTCTTCGTTGAGTGTCCCTTTTTTTCGATGATACTTGATCAGCCTGGCAACAATAAGATCAAGTCTTTCGCGGTTTCCTTCCCCTGATAGATAGCCGATGTATTTTCCTTCGGGATCGACAACAACCAGTGTGGGCCAACTTCGCACACCGAATTTTCGCCAGACCGTCATTTCGGAATCGTTAATGACGGGATGTTTAATTTCGTACCGCACGATGGCTGAACGAATTGCTTCGGTATCTTTTTCGTTCTCAAACTTGGCAGAGTGAACACCGATAACAACGAGTTGGTTGGCGTATTTCTTTTCGAGAAACTCCAGATCGGGTAGAACGTGCATGCAGTTGATACAACAATAGGTCCAGAAATCGATGAGCACAACTTTGCCACGTAGCTTTCTCCAGTCCAGAGGAGTCTTCGTATTAAGCCAGCCATTGCCTCCATCGAGACTCGGGGCATCGAAGCGCTGGGGAAACGGACTGGCAGTCTCTTCGGAATCTTTATTATTATCAGTCTTCTGCTGAGAAGCCGTATTTTTCTGCTTCGTCTCTTCCTCAGGTTTATTCTTCCCCGGTTCATCTGCAGAAGATTCAATACCTGCAATCGTTATTGCAAAGGTAATAAAAACGACCAGACGTAATGCTTTCAGGCATGGAAAACTCATGATAATATCAATCCTTTTGTCGAGGCAGGTTCCATCAGGAGGGCTTCACAGGTAGTTATTCCCGGAAGTATTTCAGATACTTCCAGCTGCTTTATTCTACTGCTGTTTCGACTGAATAAACAATCGTTCCAGCTCCTGATTCAGGATTTTTCCCCGGGCTTGCAAAGTAACGACATTTCCTTTGCGGTCGATAAGAATGCACTGAGGGATACTGGTGATGCCGTAATAAGTTGCATTCGGGTTTTTCATCCCCAACGCCTCAGGTTCCACACTGAATATCTGGGGCCAGGGGAGTTGTGCATCATCAATAATTTTCCGGGCACGATCTGCAGAGTCATCCAAATTAACTCCTACAACTTCAAAGCCATCTTTGTGATAAGTATTATAAAGCTGCAATATATGAGGCATTTCCTGCAAACAATAGGTACACCAACTTGCCCAGAATTGAACAAGCACGACTTTTCCTTTGAGATCTTCAATATCGATCTGTTTGCCGTCAAGCGTTTTACCGCTCAGCTTCATCGGATGCCCCGGCAACCCGTATCGACGAGCTGCACCTCTGAACTGATCAGCAATTTCTTTCAATTCTGTCTTTGAAGCTTCAGCCAGCAGTTGCGCAGTCTTCTGCAAAATACTCTGAGCGGAATTAAGATTTCCTGCCTGTTCAAAGAGCCGAGCAGTCACTTGAGCAATTTGTATTTCACGCATTGTTATTTCTGAAGTGGAAAACAGACTGATAAGATCTTTGATGAAGTCTTTTCGCTGTTGTTGATTCATCTTCGGGATCTCCCGCAGTCGATTGGAAAGAACGATTATCTTTCCCTCTCTGGCAATAAGCGGTCTTTTATCGAGTTGCAACTCTTTCGCCATGGCAACAGCCCGAATGGAAGCCGTTGTGTCTCCCGAACGAGCCAGTACTCCCAATGCCTGCATTTTATTTTGCACAGCAGCCAATGCCGTTTTCTCTTCGACTTTAGAGTTAGAAAGAATTAAATCTGCAGCTTGAATAATGTGCTTCAGCACCACTTTCATCAATTGCGACTCTTGCTTTGCTGTCTCTGCCTCAATATCAGTTTTCCAATCGAGTTTGATAATTTCCAGCAATTCAGCTGGCTTCATTTCCTCGCTGAGCATGGGAAGATTCAACTTTTTTTGCAGTACAGCATTTTGCAAATCTTCGCACAACGCCATATTCATCAGCAGCGAGGAGAACGCTATTCCAAGGAAAATTCTGCGGAAGCAGCAAGCAAGTAAATTAATCATCTCTGAAAACTTTCTGACTCTACCGGATTCTATGTGCCAGTAATTTCAATACTTTTGCTTATTGGCTGAAGGCCAATCCCATCATAGCCTGGAACACCGCCCCAGGAAGAGATCAAAATAAACCCCTTTGGCTGAAAGCCAAAATCAAAAGCATTGAATATGGCTTTCAGCCAATGTAACTATTCAGCGTTGGCGTAGGGTCCGCTATTGCGGACCACGATGAGAGGTGGATCCTCCTATTTCTGCGGTGGTCCGCAATAGCGGACCCTACAAACAACATAAATTCCTGCAAAACCAAACATCACTAAATAGTTACCAGCCAATAAGTGAATCGGATCCTTTTTTCCTGGGGCGATGCCCAATAC
>WFOZ01000288.1 GCA_015487825.1 Planctomycetaceae bacterium | reverse complement strand
TTTTCTGCTCATGCGGTCACAAATTTGGAAACTGTTTTATTCTCCCTGGTTTTGGGGAGTGCTGCTGGTTGCTTTGATCATTCAGAGTTTGCCGTTGATGCTCTGCATGCCTTTGACTGCTGATGCGGTGCTTTACGATTTACAGGCAAAAACGGCACTCGATTCAGGAGTACTGTATCGCGATATTGTAGAGCCGAATCTTCCCGGCATTGTCTGGCTGCATATGATGATTCGCTCGATGTTCGGCTGGTCGATTGCTGCGCTGCGATCAGTTGATCTGATGATTGTCGCAGGCATTGTGCTGCTGCTGACATTCTGGCATCGTGCGGAAAAGAATACTCAGGAGAAGCGTTCCGGCAATGAGTCGATTTTTCTGGCCCTGATTCTATTCTGGTTTTATTTCGGAACATCGGAATGGTGTCATTGTCAGCGTGATGTCTGGATGCTGTTGCCTGCTCTGGGTGCTTTATCTTTACGCCGGAATCAAATTGAACGAATGTTATCAGGTAATCAATCGAAAAGTAAATTTTATATCTGGGGAATACTGGAAGGCATGATCTGGGCGGTTGGTTTCTGGCTCAAGCCGTTCATTGCGATTCCTGCCGTTGTGGTACTTCTTCTTGGCATAATCATTGTTGGCAGAAGGAAAAAATTACGGTTCAAAGAAACCGGGAAGTTTGTTGTTTCTGATTTGTTCGGTGTACTTACTGGCGGTCTGCTGGTTGGATTGATGGGAATTGGCTGGTTAGTTCAAACCGGAACGTGGCCTCACTTTATAGAAATGATTCTGGAATGGAATCCGACTTATTTTGAGGTAGGCAGTGATCGCTGGACCTGGGACCGATTGTGGAGAGAGCAGATACGCTTCATGCCGTTCAGCCTGTTCCACCTGCTGGCGATTCCGATTGCGGTTTCCCAAATTGCGAAAACGATATTCAATACCAAAAATCCAGAGAGAAAAGAATGTTCCGATCTGCTTCTGTGCGGACTGTACCTGGGTTGGCTGGTTCAATCTTTTACGATGCAGCATTTGTTTGATTATGTGCATGTTCCGGAAATATTTCTGGGGATGACGTTGGTGGTTCGTCGTGCAGGGAAAATGACCGAGCAACTTCTGGCTATTCCCACCTGCGGTGAAAAGAGTTCTTTTTCTTCAAAAGATCTCTGCCTGGGAGCATCGTTGCTGTTTGTGCTGTTTGCGATGTTTACAAATCCTGCGACAAACTGGAATCGTCTTTGCTACTGGCCTGCGTGTTTTACACAGGGAAGTACGCCGCAAGTCAGATCTGCGATTCAACATTTTCCCCTGCCGGACTGGGTTGAACTGCAACCGGCATTGGATTTTCTAAGTGAACTGAAATTAAGAGATGGTGAGTTGACCGTACACAACGTTCACTTGGTGCATGCCTATCGGGAGTTGAATTTGAAACCTTCGACCCGATTTGTATATCTGGATGTATTGACGCGAATCTTTCATCGGGACCATGCAGAGGAAATAATCAGCGAGCTGGATCATTCCGGGCATCGCTATGTGTTGAGTGGCCTGATAGAAAACGGTATGTCTCCTCTGGATGTCCGGCAGGATTCGGGAAGTCTGATGCACTCTTTGCCTGCAGCATTTCCATCTGAACATCTGCAGGAGTTCCCGTACCATTATCCGGTCGTTTTTCGTTCTGGACAGTATGTTGTTCACCGTGTGGATAAATCTGCCTCACCGTTAAATGCTGCTTTTATGCCCCTGGCAATGAAAGGCTCTGCGATGGCGAAGGAGGCAGAATAAATGAAATACGCACATTATTTTCTACAGAAACATCTTTATGGTTGATTTCGAAAAACAATTCGTATAATCGGAATGATCGTTGCAACCGGCAAGGCTTTACAGCGAGAGCAAGCGAATCAACACTTTACAGATTTTATAATAAACACCACGAGTCAAAGGGCCATAGACTGTAGTTGTGTTAGGCCCTGTTCTGAGATTGATCAAATCACTGATTGGCTTAACGCAAAATTAGAAATGACCAAGCAGTTATATTTCTATTTGATCGTCAATGAAATAAGCAATGAGCACACTCTCGCCCCTCCCTTTTGAACTTGAGAAAACTGCAAAAAAGACTCCCCAGGTATTACCGGGGCCGTTGGCGGATGTCCTCGAATATTCGCATTGCGAAGAAGTGATTCATGATGTTCCGCAGCTTGAAGCGGACTGGATCAGTCGATTACATCTTCAAATTCCTCGCAGTAATGTGCATTGCCTGTCTCGTATGACACGGGCTTCTAAACGTATTTTAGATATCGTGATGGCGGTGGGCCTGTTACTGCTGTTATGGCCAATTATGTTACTGACAGCAATCGCAGTCAAACTGACATCACCTGGTCCTGCTATTTTCACACAAACTCGAGTTGGTCTGAATCTGCGAAAAAAGAAAACAGATCGTCGTGTCAAAAATATCGGCCCTCCTGAAGGGATTGCTGAACGGCGGCGTGTGGAGAATGACCGCCGCAACGAATACAAATATGGCAAGGAGTTTACGCTGTATAAATTTCGTACAATGCGTAACGATGCAGAACGCGATGGGGCTCAGTTTGCCGTTAAGGGAGATTTGAGAGTGACAGCCATCGGGCGTTTTCTGCGCAAGACCCGTCTTGACGAACTGCCTCAACTTTGGAACGTGCTGCGAGGCGAAATGTCGATGGTCGGTCCTCGTCCGGAACGTCCGGAGTTTATCGAGCATCTTTCCAGTGAAATCCCGGATTATATTCAAAGACTGGGGCTTAAACCCGGTTTAACCGGTCTGGCACAAATTGAAAACGGCTACGATAACGATATCACCAGCTTTCGCAGAAAAGTTACTTATGACTTGATCTATCTGCAAAACTGTTGTCTCTGGAATGATATCAAGATTCTATTCAAAACGATCCGCGTTGTACTCACCGGCAGCGGAGCACTTTAGAAATCGCTTTGCATTGCCCGCTTGGCAGTACCGATAATAGTTGAATTTTCTTCTACTGTTTCATCAGTCCTTTGAGTACAGCCAGATTGATGGCGTCCATTTCGACATCATCTCGTTTTTCTTTTTTCGTTTCCAGATACATCGGCAGTTTTTCAAAACGGGGATCATTAACGAGGTGGCGGAATGGTTCGAGGCCGAGTTCTCCTTCGCCGATGTGATCGTGCCGATCGACTCGGCTGCCCAATGGTTTTTTGCTGTCGTTAATGTGAAATGAACAGATTTTTTCGATGCCGATCAATTCATCAAATTCTGCAAAGGTCGCGTTGTAATCTTCTTGTGAAACAAGTGGGTAGCCGGCTGCAAAAATGTGACAGGTATCGACACAAATCCCGAGCCGTTCTGCATCTTTGACATCCTCAAGAATTTGTGCCAGATGTTCAAAGCGATGTCCCAGATTCGTCCCCTGCCCGGCTGTGGTTTCGAGCCACAGTTTGCAATGAATCCCGGCGATCCGTTGATGAACTTCATCAATCCCTTTGGCGATCCGTTTCAGGCCGCCCTGTTCGGTGTCATCAACAAAACTGCCGGGATGCATGACAACACCTTCAAGCCCCAATGCTTCTGCTCGCTCTAATTCAATCGTGAGAGCATCAACCGATTTCTGCCAGAGATCTTCTTTCGGGCTGGCCAGGTTGATCAGATAACTGTCATGAGAGCAAGGCAGAACGAGCCCGGCTTTTGCAACGGCTTCGCGAAACAATCTGCAATCTTCATCCGTTAACTCTTTCCCTTGCCAGCGATTGTTGTTCTTTGTGAAAATCTGGACGGTGTCGAGCCCGAGTTCTGCCGCCTTCGCAGCGGCTTTGTAGTAGCCGCCTGCAATTGATAAATGTGATCCGAATAGTGGCATATTTAATTATCCGTGAAGTGTTTTTTCTATTAAGGATTAGTCCTGAAATAACTTCCCTATTTTAATGGATTCAATTTGTAGGGTGCGTCGTGATGCACTTTTTTCACCACATGAACAGGCTGGTGCGTCACGACGCACCCTATACTACTAACGGTTAATTTCTTTGCGGCTTTCGCAAATTTCTAACATTTTATTTTGGTTACGGCTGTCAAAACAAACCAGCCGTGCTGGGATAAACCGGGAACTTATTTCGATCCTGAACCGCCATAGCGGACCGAGCGAGGTTACAAATAATAGGATGATTTCTGTTCCAGCAGGTTCAGCAGATATTTGCCGTAATCGCCATTGGCGATCGGTTCTGCCAGCTTGTGGAGTTGGTCATCGTTGATGTAACCGAGTCGCCAGGCGATTTCTTCAGGGCAGGAAATTTTTAAGCCCTGCCGTTCTTCGATGACGCTGACATAATCGGATGCTTCCCGCAACGAGCGGTGCGTGCCGGTATCGAGCCAGGCGGTTCCTCGACCGAAGATCTCAACATCGAGATTGCCCTGCTCCAGATAAATCCGATTCAAATCGGTTATTTCGAGCTCTCCACGAGCAGATGGTTTGAGGTCCCTGGCGTATTGGACGACTTTGTTGTCATAAAAATAAAGCCCGGTGACCGCCAGTTTTGATTTTGGATGTTCCGGCTTTTCCTCAATCTCGGTAGGTTTGCCCTGTTCGTTTAAGACAACCACGCCGTATCGCTGCGGATCTTTGACATGGTAAGCAAACACGGTCGCACCGGATGAACTGTCGGATGCCGCTTCGAGTGAATCGACCAGTTTGTGCCCGTAGAAGATGTTATCTCCCAGAATGAGACAGCATGGTTCGTTTTGAATAAACTCTTCGCCGATCAAAAACGCCTGGGCGAGTCCTTCCGGTTTTGGCTGTTCCCGATAATCGATGTTCAGGCCCCACTGTTTTCCATCACCAAGCAATCTGCGAAACAACGGCAGATCGTGCGGAGTGCTGATGATGAGAATCTCCCGGATGCCGGCCAGCATCAGCGTCGAGAGAGGATAGTAGATCATCGGTTTATCGTAAATCGGCAGCAACTGCTTGCTGATTGGAAGTGTCGCCGGGTAGAGCCGCGTCCCCGATCCGCCTGCCAGAATGATGCCTCGTCTTTTCATGATTGGTACTTCTCACCTATACCTGATAAAAATCGCGATACCATTCGATGAAATTGGCGATTCCGGTTTCGATTGGAGTGGCGGGGCGGAAGCCGACGTCGCGGACTAAATCGTCGATATCTGCATAAGTGGCAGGGACGTCGCCCGGTTGAATCGGCATCATATTTTTCTCTGCGGTTTTGCCGAGACATTTTTCGATGGTTTCGATCATGTACATCAACTCGACCGGTTCGTTGTTGCCAATGTTGTACAACTTATACGGTGCTGCACTGGAACCCGGATCTGATTCATCTTCCGACCAGTCAGGGTTTGGCTTGGGCACGTTATCAGAAACGCGAATTACACCTTCAACAATATCATCTACATAAGTGAAGTCCCGTTTCATTTTTCCGTAGTTGAAGACGTCAATCGGGCGATCTTCCAGAATGGCTTTGGTAAACAGAAACAGGGCCATATCCGGGCGACCCCAGGGGCCATATACGGTGAAGAATCTCAGGCCGGTTGTCGGAAGTCCATAAAGATGGCTGTAAGTGTGAGCCATCAGTTCATTCGCTTTTTTCGAAGCAGCATACAGACTGACCGGGTGATCGACACTATGATGGATCGAGAAAGGCATCTTTTTGTTCGTGCCATAAACCGAACTGGAAGAAGCATAAACCAGATGCCTGGTTTCGTGATGCCTGCACGCTTCCAGAATATTTGTGAACCCGACAATGTTACTGTCGATATAAGCGTGAGGATTCGTCAGTGAATATCGCACACCCGCCTGTGCTGCCAGGTTAACCACGACGTCGGGGTTGATTTCATCGAATAATTTATAGAGATCTTCCCGGTCTTCCAGATTGATATTAACGTGCCGAAAACCTTCTCGCGGGTTTAATCGATCCAGTCTCGCCTGTTTGAGCGTTGGGTCGTAGTAGTCGTTGAGGTTATCGATGCCGACGACTTCGTCGCCGCGGTCAAGCAACTTTCCAGATAAATGTGATCCAATAAACCCTGCTGCTCCAGTGACAAGATATTTACTCACAACTCTCCCTTTCGAATCCGTTCTCGGTAATAATCGACAGCGTGTTTCAACCCGGTTTCCAGATCGGTTGTCGGCTGCCAGCTCAAAACTTTTTTTGCTTTTTCGATATTCGGACAACGCTGCTTCGGGTCATCTTCAGGCAATGGCATGTAGGTCATTCCACTTTTTGAACCTGAGACTTTAATGACCGCTTCTGCCAGTTCCTTCATAGTGTTTTCTGTTGGATTTCCCGTATTGACCGGCCCGATTTCTTCATCCTGATTCATCATCCGAATGAAGGCGTCAATTAAATCTGCGACATAACAGAAGGAACGAGTCTGCAATCCATCGCCATACAAAGTTAACGGTTCATCCCGTAGCGCCTGCATAATGAAATTGGAAACGACTCGCCCATCATCCGGGTGCATGCGTGGTCCGTAGGTATTGAAAATCCGCACAATGCGAACTTCCAGATTATGAGCCAGATGATAGTTCATACAGAGTGATTCTGCGACCCGTTTTCCTTCGTCGTAACAACTGCGTGGCCCGATCGGGTTGACGTTTCCCCAGTAATCTTCTGTTTGAGGATGAATTTCCGGATCGCCATACACTTCTGACGTCGAAGTATGCAGCAGTCTCGCCCCGCACCGCTTGGCAATCCCAAGAACATTGACCATCCCCACGGTTGAGGTTTTTATCGTTTTAATCGGATTGTGCTGATACGCTTTGGGTGAAGCAGGACAGGCCAGATTGTAAATCTGATCTGCTTCAATAAACAGCGGTCGAACAATATCATGTCGGATCAGTTCGAAATGCGGGTTCCCGATTAAATGAGCAACATTCTGTTTTGAGCCAGAGAAAAAGTTATCGACACAGATCACATCGTGCCCCTGTTCGATAAGACGATCACAAAGATGGCTGCCCAGGAACCCTGCACCGCCGGTGACGAGAATTGTTTTAGGTGTCATAGTATGTCTATTCTGTAAATCTGATGATGTAGTGTCTTGTCGATGATATTGCGCAAAACCGGCAGAATATTTTCCAGCGACCCAGGTTATTGTGTGGTCTGTTCACGGTAATCAATCTTTATTTGTAACTCTCCCGGCCCATTGTGGATCTGAGTTGCCTGTTTCAGTCAGTTGCCAAATTCTTCCGTTGCGAACCAGTTGACTGCTAATTCTAAACCGTGTTCTAGAGTTACTTGCGGGGACCAGTCCCACAGTTCCTGCAACCGGGACGCATCGATCAGGTTTGATCGTAAATCTCCCGCACGGGCAGGTCCATGTTCCGGTGTCGGCACATGGATAGAGCTTCCCCTGTTTTTCAGTTCTTTTTCAGTTAACGATTTCAGTTGCTCAGCCAACTCATTCACATCAGTTGGTCTGCCGGTTCCTACGTTAAATGCCGCATGAATCTGCGGTGCATCTTCAAGTAACGACAGGACATTGGCACGGGCAACATCTTCGACATAAACATAATCGCGGATATATTTGCCGTCTCCGTTTACCTTTGTCTGTTCGCCCCGCAACATTCGCTGAGAGAAAATGGCGACCACGCCTGCTTCTCCATGCGGATTCTGGCGAGGTCCGAAAACATTCGCATAACGCAGTGCTACCGTTTTCAGTCCATGTTCCTGCGAAAAGAACTGCAAATACCGCTCCCCGGCCCATTTCGAAATCCCGTAAGGGGAAATCGGATTCGCCGGATAATCTTCCGCAACCGGTTGCGTGACGTTACCGTACAGAACCCCACCAGAAGATGCAAAGACAAATTTCTGAACTTGATGTTCCTGAGCCAATTCCAGTGTGTTAAGCAGTCCGAGGATGTTAACCTGAGCATCAAAACTCGGCTGTTTGACCGATAAGCTGACCGACATCTGTGCAGCCTGATGGCATACCAGATCCGGTTTTTCTTTCTCAAACACCTTCTGAAGGGCCGATTTGTCACAAACATCGACCACATACAACGGCACCTGCTCAGGCAGATTCTCTTTCCGCCCGCTGCTGAGGTTGTCGACAACAATCGGAGAATGCCCTTTTGTAATAAGAGCATCGACAATATGACTGCCGATAAATCCGGCTCCACCAGTGATCAATATTTTCATTGCGTTCCTCTGCGTGTTCAAACCAGGTTATGCCCGTTTAAGAGATCTTTGGTTAGGGGGCTTCTTTTGAATGAATAAAGGCCCCTCAACTTAGTCATTAGTATATCTGGCAGTTATATCCTACCGAAACCACAATGCAACCATTGACGTTTAGCGTGGCTTACAATATTCCACCTTAAG